>JBEIJG010000391.1:0-3440 GCA_040380385.1 Phycisphaeraceae bacterium
CTGACCGTAGTCCACGATGCCGTCGCCATTGCAGTCGGCGGACCATTCGTAAATGGCGCCCCACCAATCGAGGCATTTTCCAACGTCGTTCCATAAACCCACGTTGAGCGATCCCGTCGTGCACTCGCCGTTTTTCCCAACGATGGCAATCGTGTCTTCGCCATCGCCGTTGCAGTAACTTCCGCCGCAGCAGTCCTCAAGACTGAACCATGCGGATGGCTGCAGCACGAACGGTTCGCCCGTCACCCACTTCCACCCGTTGGTCGGCTCGGCGCTTCCCGAATCTTGATAGCCGCCGAGATACGCGTGTGCTCCGCCGAACCCACACACGGTTGGCGCAGAAGCGAGCACCGTTTGGGTGATGAACGTGTTCTCAGCGACACTTGTGACGGTCGCGAGATGCGCACCCGTGGATTCGGCAAGCGATCGCCACTGGTGCCAGTTTCGATTCGAAACGCGCGGCTGAAAGACATACCAATGCCCATTCCCGCCATCTTCGACCTTCCACTCGATGGCTTGCGCCATCGCCGTGCTTGAAGACATCAACGCCAACGCTGCCGCGGTTGTACGAAACTTCATCTGCTGCTCCTCTGTTCGGGCCGCCGCGGCCGAAACAGCGTCCGCGTCGAGGGATAGACCCGAGCAAAGAGCGACGGACGAAACCAATCCGAGAAAAATCAATCGAACTCGTCCGCGCGACGTTTCGCCGTCCATTTCCGGACGCATCCGCCGTCGGAGGACGGCATGGCCAAGTTGCAACGCTTGCTCGCGCGTGAGATCACGCCTCACCGCGTCGAGATCACGCCTCACCGCGTCGAAACCTCTAAGAGCCACGCGATTTCAGCGTCGAGCTCGTCCTCGCCAACACCTTCGTCACGGAGAAGTTGCACGAGTGCGCGTTCGTAGCGATACGCGGCGCGGCGCGCGCGCGTCCGCGCTTCGGCCGGCGTGATACGCAACTGCTGCGCGATTTCCGCATATTCGAGCCCATCGAGATGATGTCGTCGAAACGATTCCCACGCGTCGGCATCGCTCTCGGCGATGAGTTCTTGTTCGGCAAGCGTGCAGGCGTCGGCAAGGAGCGCCCGGCTCCACGCGCGTTCGAAGGCTTCAAATGCAGCGGGCTCGAGTCCGATTTCGCCCGCACCGCTGCAACTCGCAGAGGACGCGCACGCGCAGCCGACGCAGGCCGATCCCGTGGACGCGTCGACCGCGCCGCCCGCCGCGTCGCGCGCCGCACGACGCAACTCACGTTCGCGTTCACGAGCGTGCAGCAACAAGCCATTCACAAGCCAACGCCGCAGTGGCAAACCACTTTCACGCCACGCCGCGAGATAGCCCTCACGCGAGAGTCGCGACGCAAAAAAACCGTGCACAAGCGCATCGGCTTCATCGATGCGCCGGATCGAACTGCCAAGGACATACGCCCGCAGCGGCGCGGCATATCGACTCATCACATGCGTGTTGAGCGCGTCGCGGCCGAGAGCGCCTTCTTCGAGACGCGCGCCGATCCACGTGGCCTGTGTCGTTGGAAACGCGCTGTCACGCCCGCGCTGCTCGATCGAACGAGACGCATCGCCCGTCATCCCACACCTCCAACGGCCTGCGCCGTACGCACGCGAAAATCGATGACTTTCGCTTCCACCTCCGCCAAGCCGCGGAAATGGTTGAGCCCTGGCTCGACGACCACATCAATCCGCGTTCCGCGCGCGAGCAACTCCGCATGTTCCGCACCGTTCCACCACTGCATGCGGAGGAACTGCATCTGACCGGCGTGCGGCTGGCGCACCTTGACTTCAAGATGCGTGCCGGTCTTTCCGATCGCACGAACTTGCGTGACTTCGACATCTTCGACGAGCACCGCGGGCCGACGATTTTCGCGGCCAAACGGCGCAAGTCGCGCAATCTGCCCAACCGTCGCAAGATCGAGGTCACCTAACGCACACTCGCAATCGATTTCGATTTGCGGGCGCTGCTCTTCCGCCGGCGGAAGCAACTGATCACACGCACGCTCGAATGCGTGCGTAAACGCCTCAATGGACGCACCATCAATCTTGAGCCCCGCGGCCATCGCGTGACCGCCGAAACCGATGAGGTGTTCGGAACACTCTTCGAGCACGCGATGCAACTCAATCCCCGGCACGCTGCGACCTGAGCCCTTGTAGATCTCGCGATTGCGCGTCAAGAGAATCGTTGGACACGCAAATTGATCGACGAGCTTCGAGCAGACAATCCCCACAATTCCGAGGTTCCACGACTCGTCGGCAAGCACGATGCCACGCGGCTTGCGATCGCCATGACGCGCACGCAGTTTTTCGAGTGCTTCTTCGAAGATCGCTTTGTCATCTTTCCGTCGCTGCTCGTTCAGCGCGTGCAATGTGTCGGCGATCTCTTCCGCGCGCACGCGATCAGCGGTTGTGAAAAGCTCGGCAGCCATCTCCGCGTGCCCCATGCGACCACAGGCGTTGATGCGCGGCGCGAGGCGGAACGCGACGGCTTCGCTGTCACATTGCGCGGGATCAATGCGCGCCGACGCGAGCAACGTGTCGAGTCCGACGATGCCCGTTTTTCCGACTGCGGTCAGCCCGCGCGCAACGATCACACGATTTTCGCCAAGGAGCGGCACAACATCCGCGACCGTACCGATGGCTGCGAGCGGCAAGAGCGAGACAAGCCGTTCACGCAGCATCTGCGGAAGCGTCTTCGACCCGCACCACGTTTGACCGAGTTGCCAAGCGAGTTTCCACGCGACACCAGCACCGCAAAGTTCGCCAAACTTCTGCTCGCCTGGAAGCCGAGGATGCACGACCGCATGCGCCACAGGAATGGCGCCAGACGCCTTCAATTCATGGTGATCGGTGACGACAAGTTCGAGCCCGATGTCGCGCGCGAAAGCCGCCTCTTCCACCGCACTCACACCGCAGTCAACCGTGACCACCAAATCGATGCCCTCGTCCTTCAGCGCTCGCAGCGCTTCGGCGTTCAAGCCGTAGCCCTCTTCGATCCGGTGAGGGATGTACGTGCGGACGGGCAGTTCGGGCGCGAGCGCCTGCAGCATGTGCCAGAGAATGGCGGTCGCCATAATCCCGTCGACGTCGTAGTCGCCATAAATGGCGATCCGTCGGCGGGCGCGAACGGCGTCGCAAATGACCGCAGCCGCAGCAGACATGCCGTGCATTTCGGCCGGCAGTTGAAGATGGTTGACACGAGGGTCGAAAAACGCGTCCCGGGCGTCTTTCTCGACGACGCCACGTGCAGCAAGCAAGCGATCCACCAGCCGCGCCCCGGCGGCGGCGTTCCATCGCCCGTCACCGTTGGTCACATCGCGACCCGACTCGGGTCGAATCCACCTCTTCGCGGGAAACTGCATTGGGGCGAGTGTAACGACCGCGCTGGGCGGTGGCGATCGACCGCTCGCCAACCGCGAGCCGGCTGACACC
>JBEIJG010000392.1:0-3431 GCA_040380385.1 Phycisphaeraceae bacterium
ATCGGCATCGCGAAGATCGATGCGAAGTGTTCCTACTCCATCACTATCAAGCTCGCATTGCGCGACGACACTGCCAGATCGTGTATCGAGCGCGACACAGGCGCCAGAACCATCGCTTGCGGATGTTTCAAACTGCAGTCGGAGTGTCACGATGCCGCTACCAAAATCGGTGGCTTCGTCGACCGAGACATCCAAACGACAATCATTCCACGCGAAGGACTGTAGTTGCATGCGCGCGCCGCGTAACGCAGGTTGCGCGAGACCTGCCAATCCACTTTCGATGGCATCTTCGATGGGAATGAGTATCGCGGCACGCAATCGATCGAGCCACGATGGCACTTTCGGTAAACGATCCGCGAGTTGGAACGCGCGTTCAAATAATGCCGCAGGAGGCGGATCGGCGGCCTCTGCAATACTGGCTGCGAATGCTTCGCGCACATCGGCGAGCGTTGCAGCGATCTGCCGCGCCTCAGGATCCGCAGCAATTCTGCGAAGGGCGTCTGCGCGCTGCGTATCTCCTGTGTGACCGAGGACCACGCGCGCGATCAACTCTGGATCACGTGGCGCGTCGGGTGGCGGGGAGTTGTTGGGAGAGGATGTCATCGCGAGATGCGTTCAATGTTGATTTCAGCTTCGAAGCATGAGGCCGAGGGTGACGGATCCGTACACCAATGGACTGGGATTTACGAGGAAACGCGCCGTTCAGATCTGTCGGCATCCGTCGCTTCCGAGAGTGCTGCGAAACCGTGCTCTGAGGGCTCAAATCCCGCACTTTTGAGCAGTTCCAGCATGCGACGCAAGCAGCGGTTGCGAATCGGCCCAACCGAATTCAGCGCGAGGTCAAACCGTGCTGCAACTGCCGCATAATCCGGTTCTTGTGCCCCTAAAAACAGCACTCGCAGCAATTCACGGCATCGCTCATCTAAGGCCGACAGCGCTTTCGCAACTATTTGGCGCCGTTCGAACGCGCGCTCTGCCTGCGCATCCTCTTCTGCAGCGAGCCGCTCGTCTTCAGGCAGTTCGCTGCCCGAACGCTTTCGCAGTCGCGACACGCGCCAAGCCTCGCGGCGCGCCGTGACAAGAACCCAGCCACCAAGCCGATTTCCGTCACGAAGCGTCGCGAGTGACCGCACCAAGACCGTAAAGACCGTTTGCGAAACATCTTCGGCTTCGTCACGTGAAAGCCCGACTTTGCGTGCCGTTGCGAACGCAAGTCCCCCGTAGCGGCCGACGATCGCATTCCACGACAGCGCGTCGCCTCGCAAGGCGCCGGCGACAAGAACGCTGTCATCTTCGATCGAAGAGGTCACCCCCACAGCGTAGCGAATGGATCACGTAAACGGGCGGTATCGCGGGACTGTTACGGAAGCGTCGCACTATGGACGGTTCGATGATCTCCGGAAGTACCGCGAGCGCGACCAGTTGTCGCTCATCAGCCGAAGTTTCTTCCGCGCCCTGCGCGTCATACCCGATTCGGCCGCGGCGCACGAAACTACGTGGCGCAGTCGCCCACGCTCGGTGCATATTGCCTCGCGTACTCAATCCTCGCAGCGGTTTGAAACCGCACGCGCACCGTCGCGTGCATGTTGGTCATGAACGATTTGGTCGTGTCGAACGCGCAACGAATCAACAAAAGCGCGATCAACTGCGCTTTCAGCAATTTCGAAAAGGCGCGCTTGGAAACTTGACTCTCCGCACCATCTTGCGGCCCGTGCAAAGCAACGCGACCCACTCTGCCGCTTCACTCGAATCTGCCGCCGACGAAGCCGCTACTGCATCGATGCGGGAGATCTGCGCGCATCGCCTGCGCGCGTTGTACACACTGCTCTTTCATACGTGCGGCTGCTCGCATCGCGCGGCGCAGCGCGCCCTCGGTCGTGACGTGCGAGGAATTCTCGGCGCTCGTGATTTTCCATCACTCGATTGCGTCATCGAACTTTCGCGGGCGCTCGGCTTATCTCCAAGCGTCGTCGTCGATCTCCTTGCGTCGTCGGAAGACGATGCCGCGCGCGAGGCGAGACGCGAACACAGTGGAGACAGTGGACACAGTGGACACACGCAATCGTCCATCGACGGTGGAGCGCACAACGCGTCTTTCGAAGCGCATGTTCTTCGCGCCGATCTTGAGGAGAATGCGCACGCACTGGCTTCGCTCCTTGAAGTGGTTCCGCCAGATCGGAGTAACGTTCGGACCGCGCTGGTTGCGCGACTTTCAACAATCCGCGGCGCGTGGTGTGATCCCTCGCGCGGTCTGCATCACGAGCGTGGTCCGGTTTCATGCGCGTTGTCGGCCGTGCTCAATCTCACTCGCTGCGCCGAATCTGAACTGGCGAAGACGTGGCGCCTCCGTGATCACGTGTCCTACGCATGTGATGAAGTTTGTCATGACGCGTCGCATCTTGATTCGCGTCACGCACTTTCCACGCTTGTGTGCGACTCCATGGATGTTCACGCACTCACCGTGCGTGCGGACTTTCATCACAAGAGCCTCGACATCATCGAACGCGCGCGACAGTCGAAAGCGGGTCTGATTGATGCAACTTCGCGGCTTGAAATGCTCGCTCGACATCGCGAAGCCTTGATGCTGCAAGAAGACTCCATCGCTCACGTGTGGACGAGTTCCATCGTTGGGCTGACCGCGTTGCGCGTTCTACGCATCGCGCATGCGCACTCCCTGCAGCGCGCAACGCATCCGTCGTACCGCGACGCGTGTGTGCGCAGGCTTGCGATTGAAACGGGATTCTTGCTCGATGACGCGACGCGCTGCGGCAATCCACGCGCCGAACGTCTCGCGTGCGCCCGTCGAGCGCGCTGCATTCTCGCGGAGCAAGCGGTTCGCTCAGCCGACGGCGAAATCGTGCTCGAACGAGCGGATGAGCACGATCTCCTCGAGCTTCGTGCGGCGGCACTGCGATTTCCGGACGCTGGAGGCTTCATCCAACGTTTCCGCAATCAAACGACATTTTCGCAACTTGCGCATTTCACGATTGACGCTTCGTCGGCGCATCGTCGAATGCGCGCACTTGTCCCCGTGCACGCGTTCAGGGTGGCGAACGCGCGCGACAGATCGGAGTCACGATGCTGACGGATGAGATCAATGGCCTTGAGGCAGCGCGCGAGGCGCTCGCTCGTGAAAGGCTGGAGGAATTGCAAGCCCTCGCACGGACGTATCGAAGTTGGTCGGTGAAGGAACTCGCGCACGCGCTCGGACGGCAGCCAGGACGGCTTGTGCCAGAGAGTGGTATGCCGAAGATTGACTTGGTGGTCGCATTGGCGAAAGCACTCGATTGGCCAGTGGAAGCGGTCGTCGATCATCTCGTCAAACCCGCGAGCGACGCGCGTCGATCCATCGCGCAAGACACGGCCGCCGATTTCAAGCGGCTCTACAACGACAGCCTCGAGAAGCGTATGCAACGCGATTTTGCCGAAGC
>JBEIJG010000393.1:0-3427 GCA_040380385.1 Phycisphaeraceae bacterium
ACGCAATCTGACGGCACGCGCATCCATGTCACCGAGAAGAACGAGCGCGACGCGATCGACTTTCTGCGCGCGCGACCGAACGACAAACCGTTTTGCTTGACGGTTGCGTTCTTTGCGACGCACGCAGAGGACGGAAACAAAGCGCAGTACCTGCCGCAGCCCGAGAGCATGTCGCTCTATCGCGATGTCGCGATTCCGGTGCCCGCCACCGCGACCGACTCGGCGTTCCGCGCGCTGCCGCCCTTTCTCGCGAACGACCGGAACGAAGGCCGCAACCGATGGAAGTGGCGCTTCGATACCCCCGAGCGCTATCAGGAGTCGATGAAGAACTACTACCGCCTCGCGACCGAGGTCGACACGACCTGCGGGCGCGTGATCGACGAGTTGCGCGCACAAGGTGAACTCGATCGCACGCTCGTGATCTTCACCACCGACAATGGCTACTTCCATGGCGAGCACGGACTCGCCGACAAGTGGTACCCGTACGAGGAGTCGATCCGCGTGCCGCTGATCGTGTGGGATCCGCGGATGCGCGCAGCGAGACACGGGACGACCTGCGACGCACGCACGCTCAACGTCGATCTCGCGCCGACGATCCTCGCGGCGGCTGGGATCGCGCCGCCTGCGGGCATGCAGGGCCGCGACATCGCGCCGCTGTATCTCGACGCGCAACCGCCGTCGTGGCGCACGGAGTTCTTCTACGAGCATCCAATGCTGACGAGCCGCGACTTCATCCCCGCGTCGGAAGCAGTCGTGTGCGACGACGGCGTGCGCCAGTGGAAGTACATCCTCTGGCCTGACTGGATCGGCGACTCGCGCAGCGAACAACTTTTCGATCTGACGCAGGATCCAGGTGAGGAACGCGATCTTGCCCGCGTTCCCGCGTCTGCGACGAAGCTCGTGGAAATGCGTGCCGCGCTCGTGCGACTTCGCGCAGAGGCGCGTTGAGACGAGCGTGTCGTCGTCGAGCCCGCGCTGCAGAGGGCGCACAACTCTTCTACATTGACGTGATGCCCAAGCGTTCCTCCTCTTCATCCGTCAAGTCGTCCTCACGCGCCGCGCGCAAGGCGCCATTGATCCCAGCCGATTTCGATCCCGACGCGGCAGCGACCGGCGATGGGCTCTTCGGTCTCACCACGACGGCTGCAGAAGCAAACCTCGTCGTGATTCCGGTGCCATTTGACGCGACGACGAGCTACCGACCTGGTACCGCTTCCGGTCCGGCGGCCGTGCTCGAGGCAAGCAAGCAAGTCGATCTGGAAGACTTGCAATACGGCGCGATTTGGCGCGCGGGCTTCGCGATGCTGCCGATTCCAAAGGAGATCGCGTCGCTCTCGAAGAAGGCGCGCGCGGCTGCGGAGCCAGTGATTGAGGCAGGTGGCGCGGAGCCGGGAAATCGCGCACACGCGAAGGCGCTTGCAGCAGTGAACGCAGCGAGCGAGAAGGTCAACACGCATGTCGCGAAGGAAGCGCGTGCGATTCTCGATCGTGGCGCGATTCCAGCGCTTTTAGGCGGCGATCATGCGAGTCCGTTCGGGCTCATTCGCGAACTTGCAGAGCGTCATCCCGGGCTTGGCATCTTGCAGATCGACGCGCATGCCGACTTGCGCGACGCGTTCGAAGGCTTCCACTATTCGCATGCGAGCATCTTTCACAATGTGATGACGCGCATTCCAAAGGTCGGCAAACTTGTGCAAGTCGGTATCCGCGATTTTGGCTCGCGCGAGCGTGCATTTGTTGATCAATCGAAGGGTCGCATGGGGGGCCGCGTCGAGTGTTTCTACGATCAGCACCTGCGCGATCGTGCGTTCGCTGGCGGCGCGCGTGGTTCGTGGAATGCGATCTCGAAGGACATCGTGAAGCGCTTGCCGCGCGACGTCTACATCTCGTTCGATATCGACGGTCTCACGCCCGAGCATTGCCCCAACACGGGTACGCCCGTGCCCGGCGGGCTCACCTTCCCCGAGGTTTGCCACCTACTCGAAGTGCTTGCGAAGAGCGGCAAGCGCGTCGTTGGTTTCGATCTTTGCGAAGTGGCACCGGGTGCGCGTGGCGAAGATTGGAACGCGAATGTCGGCGCGCGTGTTTTGTACAAACTGCTGGGTTGCACCTTGAAAACGCAGGGTTTGCTGCGTTGATCTGCTCGGTTGCGTTGGTCGCATGCCGCGTGAAGTGCGCGCGTGCATTCTGCCGATAGGGTCGTTATGCCGAATTCACTCGGGGACCGATTCCGCAGTGCCGCGCGCGCGTTTGCGAGCCATGAAGGCCCTGCGACGCGTCTTGCCGCAGCGCCCGGTATGTGGCGCGCAGGCTCCATGCATCGCGATTCGGTGCTCTTCATCACGCTCGATAGTTGTCGCTTTGATTCCTTTGAAGCAGTGCAGCCCGCGGCAGTTTCCTCGATCGGCCCGCTCGTTCGCGCGCAAGCGCCGAGTTACTTCACCTTCGGTTCTCACTGCGCGATGTTTGCTGGGTTCACGCCCGGCGACGGCGCGCGCCACGAGCCGTTCGTCAATCCGAAGTTTGGCAAGATCTTCCGCGTTCTTGGTGGTCCTGCGAAGTCACACGGACGTGATGCGTTCATTCTCGAAGGCGAAAGCATCGTGGACGGCTTCAATCGTCAGGGTTACCTCACCGCGGGTTCTGGCGCAGCCGGTTGGTTCGACGATCGACGCGCATCGGTGCGGCATCTCGTGCGGCACTTTCAACACTACCTCTTTGCGGGAAACTGTTGGTCGCTTGCGAAACAACTTTCGTTTCTGGAACGAACGGTTGCCGGGGCATCAGGGCCAGTCTTCGCGTTTCTGAATGTGGGCGAAACGCATGTGCCGTATTGGCACGAGGGCGCTCACTGGGAGCGCGATCGAAATCCATGCGTGCCCTTCGCGACCACCAACGATGCCGAGGAATCGCGGCGTCGCCAGCACGCGTGCTTGGCGTGGGCTGACCATCAACTCGCGCCGATGATCGGTGCGTTCTCCAATGCGTCTGTTCTCGTGTGCGGCGATCACGGCGACGCGTGGGGCGAAGACGGCTTCTGGGAGCACGGCGTCGCACACCCGAAGGTCTTCGAAGTGCCGCTTGTCTACCGACTCGCGCCACATGTGCAGGCGCGTGTCGAGCCCTGACGGCCGGTTCGTTCACGTCACTTCGTCGGGACCGCGATGGCACGCGCGGCGATCCACTTCGTAATACGCGCACGCGATTCTGCCGCTTTCTCTGCGGGAATCTGTGCCGCAAGACGCTTCGCGAGTTGTTCGCCGCGCGTGCGTGGATCGCCGCTGCCGCTCGCAGCCGCGAGGCTCGCCCAGAAGTGCGCTTCCGCGAGATCGCGCGCGACACCTTTCGCTTGGGCGTAGGCGAGCGCGAGATTGCACATCGCTTCGGCGCTTCCCGCGTTGGCCGCGCGGGTGTACCACTCGACGGC
>JBEIJG010000394.1:0-3391 GCA_040380385.1 Phycisphaeraceae bacterium
GAGGTGCCACGGTGGGCAGTATCGCGTGGTTTTGCGGTGGCCGCGGCCTTGGGCTCAATCCACGCCAAACCGAGCAAGTTGCGAAGCAGGTTGCGAGCGCTCAAACACGGTTGCGAGCGCTCACATGAAAGATGAATCGGGGCAGCCGGATTCGAACCGACGACTTCCTGCTCCCAAAGCAGGCGCTCTACCAAGCTGAGCTACGCCCCGCGAGGCCGAGATTGTAACGCGTGAAATCGATTTCGCGTGCGTTCCGCGACACGATCCGAAAGAACGTCGTCGCAATCGCGCTTGTCGGCTGCGGCACCCGTGCCAACACGCTCGGTCACACCCGCGCGTCCACCCACGCGACCACAAGCGCCTGCCGCAGCCGCGGCACTTTCCGAGGGGCAAAAACATGTATCCAGCACGAAGAATCGCAGGAAATCCTGCGCAGGATGTCGCGTCCGACATCCGCGCCGATGGCATCATTTCGCATGCTTGCGCCGAGATCGACTCGATCGCTCGGCTCGCAGGTATCGCAGCCGCGCCCCGATCCCGGCTCGACGCCATGCTCGTCGAACCGAAAAGTTCGCCACGCGACACGTTCTCAGACGTCACGGGCTTCGCGCCGAGATCGGTTTCGGCCGACCCAGGCGTCTTCTCGTGGCACGAATTCACCTCGACCGAGCCGCTGCGCAGCGCTGCGTTCCTCGCCGATCTCGTCGGTGGCGAGACGCTTGTCCGGACACGCGGCGGCCTCGAGGAATACACGACCGTCCTCAACGCTGGGCTCCACATCGCCGGTGGCCTGCGCGTGTCCGACGCGCGACGTGCGCGATGGAAGTCCTACCTCCGTGTGCCGAGTGTCGATCTCCTCTGCGAGATCGCTCTCGCGCACGACGGCCGCGTGACGAGTGCGCCGAGTGGAATCCTCGGCCTCGATCGCCGCGCGACGATTGCCGACCCGACAGGCGCCGAACTCACGATCATCGCGGGCGGTGACGATCGCCGAACGATTGGCTGCGGCGCGTTCGGTTGGGATGAGCTGCGCTCAACCGATCCGCTCGAATCCGTCCGCTTCTGGTGCGCAACGCTCGATTGGACTGCGACGCCAATCTACACACGCACGACCGACGCACGCACCATCGTCTTCCAAAATGGTGGTCGCCCTGTTGCGAGCGTCTCGCAAACACTCGCAGGCGAACCGAGCAGCCGCTGGCTCCCCGTTGCAACCTTCCGACATGGCCTCTGCAACGCGATGGCGTTACGCGCGATTCGCGCGGGCGCGTCGATGCGCGTCGCTCCGCATGCGCACGGAATTCTCGGGACGCACGCCGTCCTGATTGATCCGACCGGACTTGAACTCGCGATCGGCGATGAAGTCGCCAATGCATGCGAACTTGCTGCCTAGTGCGCGATGGCAAGTGAACGCATCAAACGTCTCACGCGCGACGCCACCCATGACGACACGAGCACTCGCACACTTTCGCGCTGTTTTCAGCGGTTTTCGCCAGCCTCGGGCGAACTCGTTGTGGTCGACTCGGTCTTTGTCGTCTTCGTCGAGCTCTCACCATCAATCAGCAGTTCATCGTCTTCGGTGTCCCACGTCTGATCTTCGCCGGCGCTCCAGATCTGGATTTTTGACTCCGTCGTCGACACCGTCATCGTGTGCTCTGTCGATTCGTCGGAAGTGACCACGACCTTCATCCGAAGTTCGGTGCCGTGCGCATCAAACGGGATCGACGCTCCGCCAAAGCACTCGCCGAGATCGTTTGGGAAACGTCCGTTGCGCGCGTGATAGTCCTCGATCACCGTCTGCACTTGGTTCGCCGCCGATTGGTTCATCACCTGCTGCGCCGTGGATCGCGCCTTCCCAAGTGCGGGAATCAGCAGAAAAATCGGCAGCAAAACGACAAGCCCCAAGCAGCCCGTGACGGCTGAAATCACGATGCCCGCGATCGCAAAACCGCGCGGCTCACGACGAACGGCGATCAACCCCGTTACAAATCCGACGATCGAACCGAGGAACGTCAGCGGAAAGAGGCCCAACAGACTGAAGATGAACGACACGAGCCCGAGCGTGTTCTTCGGCGTCGGAGGCGTCGGGGCTGGAACGACTTGCTCTGGATAGATCGGCGGAGTGGCACGCGGTGCATTCGGAGCAGAGTCGTTCACGAGTCCTCCTTCAAAGGAGCGCAAATCGTAACGCGCGATACGCTGCGCGCATGGAGAATTCCCACGCGCTCTCTGCTGAGGTCGATCAAACTCGCCGCGGATTTCTTGGGACAATTGCTGCGTTGAGTGCAGCAACTGGCGCCGTCGCCGCGTCGGGCTTACCCGGGTGCGCCGCCGCGACGACGAATCCGCGCGACAAAGATGCGAGTGTGCCTGCTGAGAAGGCGGCCGTCGAATACACGCCGGCCGATCGCACGGCCACTGACACCACAACGGGCGCGATCACAGTTGCCTCGATCGCGGAAGCTGAAAAACTTGCGGGTATCGCGTTCACGGAGTCAGAGCGCGCTCAAATGCTGCGCACGATTTCGACGCAAGTCGCCGGATTTCGAGCGCGCGCCGCGTTTGGCGCGATCGACAACTCACTGGCGCCCGCGCAAGTTTTCCGCGTCTTGCCACGCGCCGCGAAGCGCAAGTCTCCCGTTTCGAAAGTCGTTGCCCCATCGAGTTTCGATGACGGCGAACCGACCAACGAAGCAATCGATTGGGCGAGCGTTGCTCGACTTTCTCGCTGGATGCGCGCTGGCCGCGTGACGTCGCGCCAACTGGTCGAGCGATCGATTGCGCGCTTGAAATCGGCGAATTCCACGTTGTTCAACGTGATCACACTGATGGAAGAGAGCGCATTGCGCGAAGCCGACGAACGCGACGCGGAAGCGCGGGCAGGCAAGTGGCGCGGGCCGCTGCACGGAATTCCATACGGGTTGAAAGATCTCTTCGATACGAAGGGCGTTGCAACGACGTGGGGCGCAGAGCCGTGGCGTGATCGCGTGCCGTCGCGCGACGCGCGCGTTGTTGTGAAGTTACGGCAGGCGGGCGCGGTCTGTGTTGCGAAAACCGCAGTCGGTGCGCTTGCCTACGGCGACATTTGGTTCGGTGGAACCTGTCGAAATCCGTGGAATCCCGAAGAAGGATCATCAGGTTCAAGCGCCGGAAGCGCATCGGCCGTCGCTGCAGGTTGCGTGCCGTTTGCGATTGGAACTGAAACGCTTGGTTCGATCATTTCGCCGAGCGTACGCTGCGGAACCACAGGTCTTCGCCCAACATTTGGACGCGTCGCGCGCGATGGCTGCATGGCACTCTCGTGGTCGTGGGACAAAATCGGGCCGATCACCCGTCATGTCGAAGACGCGGGACTCGTTCTTGAAGCAATCAATGGTGGTGGCGGACGCGA
>JBEIJG010000395.1:0-3390 GCA_040380385.1 Phycisphaeraceae bacterium
CCGCGAAAACCGCGCGATTCGATGGAAAACCAGACAGGAAGATCTGCGCATCACGTATCGGCGCGACCTTCCAGAAGAGGAACTTCTGCAGCAGAAAATGCAGCAACTCTTCGATCAAACCCATCGCGATCTCCGTGCCAGAGTCAAACCTCGTACAGAACGCACGCGCGGTGACTTTCACTGGAACTCCATCGACGCCGCGCAGCTCACCGCGCCCGAAATCAACGAGGTGTACGAACTCTTGCAGAAAATCATCAAGGTAGTCGGCCGTGCCAAAGCGCGCGTCGCGGGCCTCGGCCCCCAAGCGCAGGTCGACTCAAACTACATGCTCGCGATCGACGTCGAGCCGCTCGCTGAAGGCGTCCTCCCGCTTCCAATCATGCAGTGCATCGGAAGCACCGCCGAAACCGCGCCCACATTGTCGCGGAACTCCGACTCAGAAGTCGTACTCACCGCACGTGAGCGCGACGTCGCGTTGCGACTCGCCGCTGGGTCGTCACGGATCGATGTCTCGCGACAACTTGGCATCTCGCCTCACACGGTGACGGAGTTCACTCGGCGAATCTATCGGAAACTCGGCGTGAACAACCGTGCTCGGTTGGCGGCGAAACTCGCGAGTGGCACGTAAACGCCGCGAATCGCCGCGAGGTCCTTGCGAGATCACGCGCGGCGATGCACTCCCATGCACTCTGTCGGCTCGTCGTTCCGACTTCACCCGTTGCGCACAATCCAGTGTGCGCTCTCGCGATACTGCGCCGCCGAACGTTGATACGTCGGCTCCGCGACATGTTCGAAGAAGTGCGCAAGGTACTCGATCGGCCATGGTCGATCGCCTGCGCGCTCGCGTTCCACCGCGCGCGACCAACGGATCTCTCGCGGAGCCTCGACAAAGATCGCCCAATCAACGTGTACGCGCGGGAGATCATGGAGAGCGTGAAGCCCTTCGACAATCACAACATCCGCGGGACCAACGTCGACTTCACCAGTGCGTGCGTGCGTTTCGAAACTCCACTGCGGCACACGCGCCACACGCCCCGCGCGAAGCTCGCTCAAATCATGGGCGAGACGAATGAGGTCGGAGGATTCGGGGAGATCGCGCAGATGTTCAGGCGTCCTGTCGTAATCGGGCAGGTAGTGATCGGTCGAGAGGACGACCACGCGGCGACTTGGGAGTACGGGTGTGCATGCAGCATCGGACGTTACGTCGATTGTCGCGTCGATCGTTGCGTCGATCGTCGCGTCCATTGCGATGTCGACTGTTCGCGCGTGCCCACCCATCTCGCCTCCCATGCGCTGCCCGGGACGCTGAGCGAGACGTTGCGCGAGACGTTGCGCGAAGGTCGATTTCCCTGCCGCCACCGCGCCCGTGATACCGACCACCGCACGGCGCTCGAGTGCCAAAGTCTCCGAGGCGATCGCATGAATCGCTTCTTCAAGGCCAAGGACACGGGGCTGCGGCGCTGCCATGGACGCGAGCATACGGTCACCACGGGGCGTCTGCCGTATCTTGCGACGCTGGAGACCCCATGAACCCTACAGGACTGCTCGGCGTCGGAGCCATCCTCGCGATCGGCTACATGCTTTCGACCAATCGTCGCGCGATCAACCGCCGGACGGTGCTCGGCGGGCTTGCGATGCAGTTCGCACTCGCGTTCCTCTTTCTTCGATTCGCGCCAGTCGTTGTGATCTTCAACGTCCTCGCCGCGGCGGTGACCAAGGTCGTCTCCTTTGCCGACGAAGGAACCCGATTCATCTTTGGCAACGCGGCCGATGCAGGCGGCGCGTGGGGCTTCATCTTCGCCATCAAGGTCTTGCCGATCATCATCTTCTTCGGCTCGCTCATGTCGATCCTGTACTACCTCGGGATCATGCAGCGGGTGATCGCCGTGTTCGCGGGCGTCCTGCGCCGAACGCTCGGCATCACCGGCGTTGAGGCGATGTCGACCTCTGCCAACATCTTCGTCGGGCAGACGGAAGCGCCCCTGACAGTCAAACCCTTTATCGCGCGCATGACGCAGTCGCAGATCATGTGCGTCATGGTCGGCGGTTTCGCGACCATCGCGGGCAGTGTGATGGGCGCGTACATCGTGATGGTCGGAGGCGACAGCGAAGCGTCGCGCATCGAAGTTGCGAAGCACTTTATGGCCGCGAGTGTGATCGCCTCCGCCGGCGCGATTGTCATGGCGAAACTCATGTGCCCCGAAACTGAAACGCCCGCCGACGAGTCGATCGACGCGATGCGCGATCTTCCGCGCACCTCGACCAATGTGATGGACGCTGCGGCCGAAGGCGCAACCGATGGCCTGAAACTCGCCCTGAACGTTGCGGCGATGCTCATTGCCTTCGTGTCGCTGCTCGCGCTTCTGAATTGGCCTTTGTCAGCGCTCAGCGAGGTGAATGAGAGTTGGCTCCCGATCGCGACTTGGCGAGCAGAATTGGGGCTGCCCATCCTCAGTCTGCAGAACATCCTCGGCATCTGTCTCCAGCCACTCGCGTGGCTCATGGGTGCTGGTGAAGACGCCCGCCTCCTCGGCACACTGATGGGCGAGTCGATCGTTGCGACGGAGTTCGTCGCATACCTCGATCTCTCAAAGATGATCACCGCCGGCGAAATCTCGCCGCGCGCATCGACGATCGCGATCTACACACTCTGCGGATTTGCCAATCTGCCCTCGATCGCGATTCAAATCGGCGGACTTGGGGCGATGGCGCCAGAGCGTCGCAGTGACATCGCGAAGCTTGGGTTCCGTGCGATGATTGCCGGGGCACTCGCCTGCTGGCTCACCGGCGCCGTCGCAGGCGTGGTCGTCGGCTGAGCGTGCGCGCGATGACTTCAGTGCATAACGCATCCCCGCGATGGGGTTGCGGCACGACGTTGTGACGCCAAACCGTCCCATGTCATGCCTTCACATGTCATGCCTTCACGTGTCGCGTCACACGACCGATCGGACCGGGTGGCTTTCGCTTCGGCGAAGGACTCGCCGAAGCGTTTGCGCGATCAGGATCACGCCTTCACGAGCCGCGTCACGCGACCGATCGGAACCCATTCGACCACCAAGATCGATCCATCCGAGAGGAATGTCGCCGAGTGCGGATGGACGAACTTGCCGGGGATGAAATCCTTGCGGGCCGCACCACGGAGATTCGTGGGGTTGCCGTCACCGAGCATCGCGACCGCCTTGTTGTCTTTACCGAGCAGCGTGACCACGCTCGCGAGGTCGGGCACCAGCAAGAGGTCGCCGCGCGTCTTGAAGTGGCAAGGCTGGCGCATCGAGTCCTTCACGAACGACACGTGCTTCCACGGCTGACCGGCACCGGCCTCCGCGAAGTACTGGATACGGTTGTTCGACCGATCGGCGACCGCGAGCGTGCCAATACGATCGTCCCACC
>JBEIJG010000396.1:0-3373 GCA_040380385.1 Phycisphaeraceae bacterium
GCATCGGACGTCCCGACGAGTACCGCTGGATTGGTCGTCTCTTCGCGTGCTTCGCGATGGAGCCTCACAACTTCTACGACATGACGTGCGTTGGTTCGAAGAGTCAGCCGATCATCGCAACGGCGTTTCGTTCGATCGTGCGTCCCGAACACCGCGTCTTTACGTCGCTCTTGATGACCGACTATTTCGACCCCGAAACGCGCGTGCGTATCGAAGAGGTTCTCGCGAAGCGCACGGTTTTCTCGGCGCGCGCGAAGGAGTTGATTGAGAAGAGCGAACGCCAAGGCGGACTCGCCGCGGCAGATGCGGATGATCTCATTCGCGAGTGCACGGAGCGCATCTTCAAGTGGACGGGCGCTGCGCGCGGGCATCAACTCTACAAGGATCTTTCGGCCTCGGGCTTCAAGATCGCCGCCGACATCTCGTGCTTCCAGTCGCATGACCTCAATCACTTGACGCCGAACACGTTCTCGATCGACCTCTACACCGCGGCGATGAAGCACTGCCTCGGCGAGCAAGACGCCACGTGGTTCGCAGCGCGCGCAGAAATCGTGCTCGGCCGCATCGCTGCGGAAACCGCGGCGGACACGTATCGCGACTCGATGAAACTGCACTTCAAGCACATTCCGCTTGATGAGATCGCGAAGTGGAGTCGCGCCGCGATGTCTTCCGCGGAATTGACGTCACTCCTCAAGACACTCACCGCGCAACTCACGGCGGAATTCGCGAAGCCGGAATATGCACTCTCGAAACTGAAGCACGCGGGATTCAAGGATTTCACGGAGGGACCGAGCGAAGACACGCCGGTACTCCTTCGCCAAGACGCCTACAAGGCACTCACTGAGGCTGTGCGCTTCACGGAAGAGGATGGCACGGTGGCTGAGACGACGCACACCGCGCGATTCGGCGAAATCGAAGAGCGTTTCTACGCGTGCACGCCAACCGGTCGTGCGCTTTACGACACGTGTCTTGCGGAAGCGGACGCGGGCCGCGAGAAGGACCCGAGTCTTCCGAAGCGCGACATGGCTGCGTACGAGGCGGCATATCGCGCGCCATTCGCGCCGTTTGCGAAGACGCTGCCTGGATTGATCGGCCAGGGTTACGTCTACGCGCGATATGCGCCAACGGCGCAAGGCATCGCTGCTGCGAATGCTGGCCGCGCGTTGCCGAGCGACCTCATGAAACTCGTCGAACTCGGCTTCGTCGAGTACGAAGGCCAGCGCTACGAAGACTTCCTCCCCGTGAGTGCTGCGGGCATCTTCGCTTCGAACTTGCAGCAGTACGGCACGAAGTCGACGGCGCACGTACGCCCGACGTATTCGCAAGCGCAACTCGAGGAAATTCTCGGGAAGCGCATCATCGATTCGACCACGGTGTACGCAGGGATCGACGCCGAGTCGAAACTCGACACGTGGAAGAAACTCGGCCTTCTTGCGCAAGTTCCTGCGGAAGAGCGTAGTGCGTTGGAATCGGCCGTTTCCGCGTACCGAGCGGCGGTCGGCTTCGAACGGTGATTCGGAGCAGCTGCCCATCGTGCGTC
This sequence comes from Phycisphaeraceae bacterium, assembly GCA_040380385.1. GTDB lineage: Bacteria > Planctomycetota > Phycisphaerae > Phycisphaerales > SM1A02 > QWPT01. The sequence continues at coordinate 1,541 of JBEIJG010000396.1, forward strand.
TCGCGCTTGTGACATGTCGTGAACTTCCACGCCCCGATTGGGATCTTGCAATCCTCGTCGGGGCGTTCGCGTCGCGCGGTGTCACCGCGGAAATCGTCGCGTGGGAAGACGAGTCGATCGAGTGGCATACGTATGACGCGGCGATCGTGCGATCGACGTGGAACTACCTCGCGCATCTCGAGGCGTTTCGCGCGTGGATCGATCGCGTGTCCGCTGCGACAAGATTGATCAACAGCCCCGCGGTGCTTCGTTGGAACTTGCACAAGTCGTATCTCGTCGAGTTCGCGCAGGCTGGTCTCGATGTCGTGCCAACCGTGTTGCATCGCGTAGGCGATGAAATTGATTGGGCTGCTCACTTCGCGCAGTTTGGTGAACTCGTCGTGAAGCCAGCGGTTTCTGCGGGAAGCTTCGCAACAATTCGCGTTGCGCGCGGGGATTTCCGATCGGTTGAAGTTCATCATCTCGAGCACGCAGAGCGCGATCTTCTCGTGCAACCCTGCCTCGCGTCGGTGGTCGTGCACGGTGAGTCCAACCTCGTCTATTTCGGCGGCAAGTTTTCGCACGCGGTCCACAAAGGCGCGCGGTGGAAGAATGATGCGGAACAGTCGCGTGGACTGGTGGAACCAGCGGCCGACGAGCGCGCGCTCGCCGATCAGAACCTCGCACAAGTCGGCTCGCTGCAACGCGGGGAGATTGCGTATGCGCGGGTCGATCTCGCGCGCGGTGCGGACGGGCGACCGCTCTTGATGGAGCTCGAAGTCCTCGAGCCTTCGCTCTTCCTTGATCGGATTCCCGCGCATGCAGCGATGCTCGTGGACGCGGTTTGCGGCGCGAATTGCGGCTGATGCGACACGGAGCGTTGAAACAATCGCATGGCGCATGGCGCATGGCGCATGGCGCATGGCGCATGGCGCATGGCGCGTGGTGCCTGGTGAGTGGTGCACGGGCGCGCCTTTCCGTGTTGCGTTCACGGGATACAGGCGATGCAAGCCGCTGCGGACGACCGAAAATCACGCGCTCTCCGCAACGACTCGACCAATTTCTAACCTCGTCGGTGGGATTGCTTGCTTCGCCGCGCGTTGAGGGCTACGTTCACAGCCCGTCGGGTTGTTCTCGAGGCGCTTGGGAGGCGCCGCAACAACTCGGCCAAATCGAAAAGGGATGGACTTCATGCACGTTGGATTGTTCACCGCATGTGCGGTTGCTGTTGTGGGTTGTGTCGCGGCATCATCGTCGGCGGCGATCACGGATTTCACCGAGAACTTCGCTGCCGGCCCACAGAACTGGCGGAATTCGAATGGTGCGTCGGTGCTGAATTGGTCTGCCACGGGCGGCCCCGACGGCGGCGCCTACGTCACGAGCATTTTCAACCTGAGTTCAACCACCGTTGGCGGTTTCCCGCCAACCGTCATTCGCGCGCAGCAGTCGTACGGATCGTCTGGCGGCGCGTACGTGGGTAACTGGATCGCCGCTGGTGTGACGGGTGTTTCCTTCTCGTTCCGCCACAATCTTTCGGAGTCGGTCACGGTCACAGGCCGCTTTGCGACGCCCGTGAACACGCCAGGCGCATCGACGATTTCGTCGGTCGCAGTCCTGCCGAACACGTGGACCACGATCTCCTTCGACCTTCGTGAAGGTAGCAGCGACATCATCTCGCTCGGTGGCGGAACGTACGCGGCGATCTTCTCGAACATCGGCAACATGCAGTTCGGGTTCACGGTTCCTGCGGCACTCGCCGGCCAGAACATCGACGGCAGCTTCGATCTCACGAACTTCGCGATCGTGCCTGCGCCGGGCGCCTTCGCGCTGCTCGCGGTCGCCGGCCTCACCGGC
>JBEIJG010000397.1:0-3373 GCA_040380385.1 Phycisphaeraceae bacterium
CGGAAGGTCGTGGTCGCACCGAAGAATCCATTCGGTGGCATCGACTCGCTGTCGCGAAATCGCCAAAGGACGTTGAAGCACTTGTCGCGCTTGGTCTCGCCCTCGAAAGCGCGGGCAAGCGCCGAGAGAGTCTCGAAGTACTGGGCGAAGCGATGAAGCTCGATCCAGGTTCCGTGCTCGCGCGTCGCGCTTTCGCCGGCGTGACGAACGATTGACCGCATCCATCGGAGGATTTGTGCAGGGCGATTCGTCCACGATGCGTCGAGGAAAGCGTGCGACTGCGCCCACGGCGACGCGGGCCCCGTACGTCACGATTGCACTGGCGATCGTTGCTGCAGCGCTGCTCGCACACTTCGGAGGTGCTTCAATGGCACCGTGGCTCATGGGCGCAGCCGCCGCGGCACTGGGAGCGGCTGTCGTTCTCCTCCAGTCCACGCGTCTTACAACGTCTGACGAGCATGTGCTCGCGACGGCTCCCTCAGCACTCACGGTGCGCCCGAGCGATGCTGAGGTGATCCTCAAAGCGCGCGCGGTTGAACTCCGCGCCGAAGAACGCACGAAGCTTCTCGATGCACTGACCGATGCGGTGATTCTCGTCGATGCGCACGGCGAGACACGATTTGCGAATGAGGCTGCAGTCGAGCGATTTGGCGAAGACAACGCCGTCCTTGGCACCCGTCGTGCGTTTGACCAATTCCCTGCACACGTGCGACGAGGCGTCCTCGGACTTGCAGAATGCGACGATGCCGCGCGTCGGCGATTTGAGTTCGATTGGCAAGGTGACCGCTACGCGCCTGTGGTTGTGCACGCAACACGGGCGGACTCGCATCGACAGGGATTTGTCGCGATTCTGATTCGCGATGTTCGTGTTGAACGCGAAGCCGATCGCATGAAGACGGAGTTCGTCTCGAAAGCGAGCCACGAGTTGCGCACGCCGCTTTCGTCGCTTCGTGCATACGCCGAACTCGTTGTAGATCGCGAATACTCCGACGAAGACGAGCACGATCAATTTCTTCGTGTCATCTTGTCCGAAGCAGATCGTTTATCGCGGCTCGTCGATCACATGCTCGACATCAGCCGCATTGAGAGCGGAATTGCGCGCGCGGATCTCACGGACACCGATGTTGCGGCGCTCTGCCGCGTCTGCGTCGACGAGCAGCAAGGCGAAGCAAAGCGGCGCGGGATCTCGCTCGCACTCACGCGAACGACGCCAGGGGCGCAAGTTCCTGCCGACGGCGGTCTGCTCAAGCAAGTCGTTCTCAATCTCGTTTCGAACGCGTTGAAATACACGCCCGATGGTGGGCACGTCGAAGTCGAAGTCGACTTTGATGCGCTCGCGCGCGAGGTTGTCGTTTCGGTTCGCGATAACGGGCTTGGTATTCCAGCTGACGCGCTGCCGCAGCTTTTCGGCAAGTTTTATCGAGTCGCGGGTCACGAGAAAGTGGCCAAAGGTACCGGACTCGGACTCAATCTCTGCCGCAACATTGTCGAAGAAATGCACGGAGGAAAGATCGGCGTTGATTCAGAAGTTGGCCGTGGCTCGCGATTTTGGTTCGCGATTCCAGCGGAAGCAACGTTGCGGAAGGCCGCGTGACGCAGGACGTCAAACGCATGAACGAACTCCCAAACAACATCGTGCAAGCCTCGCCGCGTGTGCTCGTCGTGGATGACGAAGCGCACATCGTGCAGGTGGTTGCATTGAAGCTTCGCAACGCGGGGATCGATGTTGCGACGGCGTTTGATGGTGAGGAAGCCCTCGCGATGCTGCGCGCTTCGAGCGTGGAATCGCCGTTTCAGCTGGTCCTCACAGATTTGCAAATGCCCGGAATGAGCGGCCTTGAACTCGCGCATGCCATGTCATCAGAGACGCGACTCGCTTCGATTCCAGTGCTGATTCTCACTGCGCGCGGCCACCTTCTGCACGATGGCGAGATGCATTCATCGAACATCGTTGCAATCGTGCACAAGCCGTTCTCGCCGCGTGCGCTTCTCGCAGACGTTGTTTCGATTCTCACGACACAACGACAAGAGCACAAACGGAGTGTGGCATGAGCAGTGGTTCGCACACATCGCTTCATCGAAGTGCATTGTCGGGACTCGCGCGCTCGTTGCGTGACGCTGGTCTTGTGCTTTTGCCTGCCGATCCGGCGGCGGAGATTCCATCGCACGGCGATGGTGTTGGGTACCTTGAGGTGCTGCTGCAGTCGCCGGCGGCGCGTGGTTTGATTGCGCGTGGAATCGCACGCATCACTGTTGGCCAAGAGCAGTTCGCGGAGCCACTGTTTGGGCTTGTCGTACTCCCGATTGATGTCCCACGGCGCGTGGTTGGCGGAAAGTTCGTGGCGGTCACGCTGCTCGCGGAAGGCGTAGAGGGCGAAACACTCGACATCCTCGCCAGTCGTGCAGCACTCGATGCGCGGACGGTTCGAAAGGGCATCTCTCTCTCCGATCCATGGGAGCGTCGAAACCTCGGTCGACTTCAACGGATCGTCGCGGCACTCGCACGCGCGGAATGGGAACGCATCGCTGGCGAACAGTCGGGTGCGAATCTCTCGACGGCGATGGAGGAACTGCATCTTCTGCACTCACTCGCCGACGCGATGGCGCGCGGGGCTTCACCCGTGGACTTCGCGCGTCGCACTCTTGCAGAGGCACGCCAGACCATCGGCTGCCGTTGGACCGCGTTGCGGGTCGACGACGCTGCCGCAGCAATCCTGGGTGTCGAACCTGGCGAAGTGTTGATCGATGGTGTCGATGATGCGCAGATTTCAGCGGTCGTGCTTCGCGAGACCGCCAATCTCACGCAGGCTTCGCTTGTCGGCAACAACATGGTCGTTGCACCGCTTGGACGCGAGGGCGAGCAGTTTGGAGCTTTCGCAGCAGGCGACCGAACTTCAGGCGATCGCGCGATGTCGGGCTTCGAACGTGCACTTGTCGGTACCGCCGCCGGAAATCTCTCGGTGTTCATCGATAACGCGCGACTCGTTCGAGATCGCGATCAAACGTTTGTCGGCGCGCTTTCTGCGCTAGTTTCTGCGATCGATGCGAAGGATCCATACACGCGCGGACACTCACAACGCGTTGCATTGCTCGCGAAGCAGATCGCATCGAAGGCTGGACTCCCTGAGCGAGAAGTGACGGAAATCTACATCGCAGGCCTTGTGCACGACGTCGGCAAGATCGCAGTTCCAGAGTCTGTGCTTCGAAAGCAAGGACGACTCACTGACGAAGAGTTCGCCGTGGTCAAGCAGCATCCTGAACGTGGGTATCACATTCTCCGTGATATTCCCAAGTCGCGCACGATTCTCGACGGAGTGCTCCATCATCACGAACGCTTCGATGGACACGGATATCCGCATCGACTGGCGGGCGC
>JBEIJG010000398.1:0-3366 GCA_040380385.1 Phycisphaeraceae bacterium
AGCGCGTTCCGCGCCTCTGGGCGCGCGAGTTCGACGGTGTGGATGCCATGTTCAACGCGGTGTTTGACGAGCATGCGCGGGAGCGTATCAATCGCGCGGCACGTTATCTTTCCGCCATGCTTCCCTACGAAGTCCGCAACGGCGTCCACGTCCTCTTCCTCCAACCGAATCCTGAGAAGCCGCGCGGCGGCGTGGTCGTGCTTGATGCGTGGCTGATTGGCGAGATCAAAGCGACGCTCGCGGCGATCGCCGCCGAGAAGCCGAAGGGTTTCGTGCTCGCGAGTGCGTCGACGCGCGTTTTCGTGGCGGGCGCTGATCTTGCGGAAATCGATGCGCTCGATGACGCGGGCCTCGACGCGTACCTGCGCGCGGGCGCGGAAGCATTCGCGATGATCCCGGCGCTCGGTTGTCCGACGGCGGCGGCCATTCACGGCGCGACGCTCGGCGGCGGGCTTGAAATCGCGATGCACTGCGACGCGCTCGTTGCGGCGCTCCCCGCGGAGGGCGGAAAGCCGTGGCAAATCGGTCTGCCTGAAGCAGGACTCTGCATCTGCCCAGGTTGGGGCGGAACGCAGATGCTGCCCGCGCGCATCTTGCCGGCGCTGGCGATGGAGCGCACGGCGACCGGCCAAACGTGGGCGTGCGGTGAAGCGCCGACATGCCTCTTCGATGTGCGCGCCGACGCGGGCAGCGGCGCGGAGGGCGCGATTGCTGCGGCGATTGCGTGGGTGAAGGCGCAGGACGCGTCGACCGGCTGCTTCGTCTCGATGAAGGCGCCGCGCCGCGCGATCTCACCGCGAAACGCCGCCGCAATGACGCCGGTGTGTGATGAACTCGCGGCGACCGCGGGCGCGACCAAGCACGGCGCTGCGTGTCTCGATGCGGTCCGCGTTGGCCTCGCGCAAGGTTGGGATGCGGCAGTCGCGTGCGAACGCGCGCACCTCGTGAAGTTGCGCCACACGCCCGAAGCGCGCGCGAAGCTGGATGCGTTCCTCAAGAAGTGATGTGCGCCGTCACCTGATCTTGACACGATCATGACGCGCGCTGCGCGCATGTGAAGGTGTTGTCAACGTGCGGTTGCGGAAGCATGCGCCGGACGGTTCCTTTGTTGAGTTCACGTGTATTTTCGCAAAGTCGTGAGGGGATCGCGTCGGAACTTCCGCTTACGCGAGTGTCACACCGATTCCGAGACTTGCAGGACGGTGGGCTCCGCATGAGTCCTCGAAGCGTTGGGGAAGTTCAGCAACTTCCACCACCAACAGTCGAGGAACTCTCACCCGTCCAGAATGGCCTCGTTCATGGTCCCTCACCCAGAAGGAAGAAAAATGAAGATCGCAGCCCACTCCCTCGTCGCCGCAGTCGCGGCTTCCGTCTCGAACGTCGCTTCCGCCTCGTTCGTCGAGTTCTACACCACGAAGACCACGACCAGCAACTCGGGCGTCGACCTCGACGTCTACACCGTCTGGGCGCGCTTCGATGGCGCGACCGACACCGTCCTCAACGCGTTCAACCTGAACCGCCTCGACAGCAACACGACCAACATCTTCTATCACAAGGACAACTCCGACTACAACGGCGGCGTCCTCAACAAGCTGAACGGCACGTGGTCGCCAGCTCTCACCGGCAGCGCAGTCGCCAACCGCCCATTCGACTCGTTCCTCACCATCGGTGGTACCGCGGGCGGCTCGAACGTCACCTCGGCTGACCCATCGTGGCCAGCAGCTGGCGGCGGTTGGAACCGCGCTGACATCCCAAACAACCTCAACGTTGGTTGGTACAACTCGAACCCACCGAGCCTTCAGGGTCGCGTCGGTGTTGGCACCAACACCGCTGACTCCGTGCGTCTCGGCCAGTTCGTCGTCGACGCTGGCTCGAACGGCGGCACCTGGAACCTCAAGGTTTCGTTCAACAACGCGTCGAGCTCGACCGTCAACTTCGCCACCTCGACCTTCTCGCTCCCGGCGCCAGGCGCGGTTGCGCTCCTCGGCCTCGCGGGCCTCGCTGGTCGTCGTCGCCGCTGAATCTGATCGGTGAGCGTTGAGTTTCAACCTCGCCAATCTCGAATCGAAACACCGCGCGCCTCTGCAAGGGGGCGCGCGGTGCGTTTTGCTCTGTGTTTTTGGGGTTTTCAGCGCCTTTTGCGTCGCGTCGGATTTGCGTTGGCGACGACGGTTGATGACGAGCATGCGCCCTTCGATCGCGCGGCTCGCAGCCGTGCAGTGAGAAGCCTTACGGGCAAGTGCCCCACGAACTCAGCACTTCGGCAAGGTCGATCGCGTTGACTTCGCCATCGCGGTTGATGTCGGCGTTGGTTTTACCCGTCGGCGCGTTGCCCCACGAACTCAGCACGGCCGCGAGATCAACCGCGTCGACGGTGCCGTTGCCAGAGATGTCGGCGGAGCAACCGCACGCCGTTCCCGCTTCGCAGCAGTCGGGGATGTTGTTCGCGTTCGTGTCTTCAAGTTCGCCTGCGCGGATCTGGCCGTAGTCAACGACGCCGTCGGCGTTGCAGTCGGCGGACCATTCGATGATGGCACGTTGCAGGGTCGAATTGCCGTTGCCAGTCCACACGAGCCCCGCTGTCGGTCCGGAACCCCACATCATGAGATACAGTGGAAGTTCGATCTGAATTTGAAGCGTGTACGGCCAATACACGATAGGTTCGCCGGTCACCCACTCAAACGCCGACTGTCCAGCGGGCTTGAACGCACCGAGCGCAGGCCAAGTGTCGCCAGCGAGAATCTGGCCAGTTGGGAACGCGACACTGCGTACGAACACATGCTCAGCGGCGGATGTCACGGTCGCGAGGTGTCCGCCGATGGCGACGTACTGTTCTTGCCTCGTTACAAACGCATCGAAGCCAGGTCGATTGTCATCGGCATACCAATGCCCATTCCCGCCATCCTCAACGCGCCACTGGACGGCGTCCTGCGCAAGCGCGCTCGACCCCATTGCGACCGCGGTTGCAACCGATACGCGTGCCATCCAGTGCTTCATGTCTCGAGACTCCTCGTGGGCGATCCTCGCGCCCGCGGGGGACATCTCCGCAGCCCGCGCCGCGTCGGGGGATCCGCGGAACGTGACTTCATGCGCACAGAACGCCGAAATCGCGAGGAACAGCGCACCCGCCCCGAGGGCACGAGGCCTTCTCGGACGGGCCGCAGGATCGGCGAGGTCGAGGATCCGCGCCGCAGAGCGCTGGTCGAAGTTTGGAGTCACGGCCGGATGGGTATCCGCAAGTCGCCGCGCTATGCGGCACGACTCTCGCATCGTCTTACGCTCTCCCTCATGCTCTCCCTCAGGCCCCCTCAAGCTCCTGAACCAGTTCCGGCAGATCCACTGTGACGATCTGCCACAGAACATCAG
>JBEIJG010000399.1:0-3366 GCA_040380385.1 Phycisphaeraceae bacterium
CCCACGAGGTTCGAGCCGATGCCGGGCTCGTCGGTCGAGAACGGGAACGTCGGATCGATACCGAACTCGGCCTCAAACACGCGGAGCTCCGGGAAGAGGATCTCGCCCGTCGTGTGATCCCAGCCACCCGTGAAGAGCGCGCCGTTGGCCGACTGTACGTAGATGTCTGCGTGCGGCTCCTTCTCGTCGGCGACCGAAGCCGTTGTCGCGGCGAGTGCAAAGAGCGTGGAAGCAATGGACGCGGTAATGAAGCGAGCGCTGTTGTGTGCGATGTACTGCATGGGAAGTTCAATTCGGAATTGGCGGCTTGGTATCAGCCGCAGGTGTATTGCGAGAGAGAGGAAGTGTGAGATGAGAACGAGCGGTGAAAGTCGTGGGTCGTGGCACGCCTTCAGCGTGTACTGCATGCGCCCCACGCCGCGAGCAGCATGGAAAGATCAGCGGCACCCGTGTCACCGTCGCCATCGAGATCTGCCGTTGGCGTTGCCCACGAAGCCAGCAAAAGCGCGAGATCGGCCGCGCCGACACTTCCGTCGGCGTCGAGATCGGCCGCGCAAACGCTCGGCGTTTCGACGAGATTCGACTCGACCCACGCGACCGCAGTGTCGTGCTCTGCAACGCTTCGTCCATCGTTGAAGACGATGAAGAACGGCGCGCTCGGAAGCGTGACACCATCGGTTGCGTAGAGTTCGAACTCCGCCACGTAGATGCCGCTTACGGGGAGATCGCCGCCCTCCGGCTTCAAAGTGAAGTTCAAATGGCGGTGATAGCCGCCATTCGATTGAACCGCGAGGTTGAAGCCCGTGGCTGCGTCGGTGCCGATCAACGTGATGAGCGTGAGGAACTTCACCTCGAGGCGTTCGGCGGTCACCGGTTCAACGGAAGTTCCGGTGAAACGGCGCAGGCCGGAGAGCGCGTTGAACCCGACACGTGTTCCGGTCGCGAACGTGCCGATGGCGGCATCGAAGCCCGGATTCGACGTGAAGCGCGCGACGCCTGTGTCGCCGAAGGTGGCGGGGAAGACGCGCGACGCGGTCGTGCCCTTGGCTCCGAGCGCTTCGGTCTGAATCGCGCCGTCTGCGATCACCATCCCGATATCAAAGTGCTGCGCAGCGGCGGGCGCCGCGAGAAGCAACGCGGCGATCATGGCTGCGGATGAAGTCGAGCGGCGGCATGTGCGCTCGTGATAGGTGCGCGCACACACGCGCTGAAGTGAGAGAGAGTGTTCGGACATCTGAACTCCTCTGCGTAGGGCAGAGTTGGTGTGGTGAATGTGTTTGTGATGGGCGAGTCGGCCGACGCGCGGCCGACGCCCATTACGGTTCAATGAGGTTGCGTTGGAAGAGTGCGCTGATCGCGGGGTCCAGCCGATTCCGCTCTGCGTCGACGTAGATCGCACCGAACGAAGCCGTTTCGACGTGTCCGTCGAGAAACGACCAATTCGACTGCGATTCCGGCGATGCACGTCCGCCCGAAACAGCGGCAACCGAAACCTCCGCGGAAGCGATCGTTGGTGCCTGCGGCGAAGCGCCCCAGCCCTCAACGTGCGGGTGGTCGGCCGCCGCGAATGCGCCACTCTCGGCCATCAGAAGGAGTTGCACCGTTCCTGCGTGGTCCGCAACCTTCGACAATCGATCCGTCGCAAGTGACGGGTCGATTGCCGCCCACGGCGAGAACTCGCGCGCGAGGTGGTTGTTGAGACCGTAACTCGTGCGACGAAGCGCGCCGTTGGCAGCACCAACAGGCAGGCCTTCTCCGCCTTGATCGATGGCCCAGTGCGGGCTCGTATCGAGCGGAGAGCGGATGAGCGATGTGTCGCAGTAGTTTCGGCGTGCGAGAACATCGACGAAGCTCTCATCGCTTCCCTGATCATGTCCGCCGTGAGGGAGACGAGCATCGATCAGCCAGCCCGCGTGATCTTGCGCGTAGGCAAGTGACGCAAGTTGAAGCGAGCGGAGATTCGCGGAGCATTGCACGACGCGCGCGCGCTGTTGGAGCAGCACCAGCGCAGGGAAAGTCAGTGCGATCACAATGGCGAGGATCGCGACGACCACGAGCAGCTCGACGAGCGTGAAGGCTCGTCGACGTAAAAATTGTTGGGACACGAGCGGTGCTCCAAGCGCGCGTGGAGTGCGACGCGCTTCTCATCAGAATGCTGGAAAATGTCGGGAAACCCGACAAAACCGCGTGACGATTGCGTCATTCAAAACGAACGAAGCACAATCGCACGAATGACAGCGAACTTCAGAGAAGGGCTGGCGGGGGGCGCGCTGCGAAGACGCGTGGAGCGACGACCGTGGGTTGGAGCGCAGCCTCACGCTCATGGACGATCGCAAGTACTTCGATGGTGAGGTCGAAGGGGCTCGCGAGTTCTGGGGTTGGCATGTTCACCGCCAACTCAGCGCAAACCGCACAGCCGTCGGTCGGAACTGTCGAGTGCGATCGGCGTTCCGAATCTCGATCCGGATCGAGCGTCGCGTTGAGATCGAGCGTCAGCACATTGCACTGGCTTCCGCCGTGACGACTGCTGCTCTTGCTCAGGCCGCAGACGGCCGTTCCCACGTGCCCGACATGCCCCCAGTGCCCGACATGCAGATGCTGCGTCGCGCACGCGTTACCGCCGTGCGCGCCCATCATGTGGACGAATCGCGCCACGCCGCCGCCCGACGCGATCGCCGCCGCGAAGGCGAGGATCGTTGCGAGGAGGGTGATGTGGCGTCGGCGGAGCATCGCAGCAAGTGAGGCGGTGAGAATAGTCAGCGGTCGCGCATCCGACAAACGGCTATCGGGTCTGATGCATCATTCGCCGATCGGTGCGAGCGGCGCGACCATGACTTCGAGTCCGATACGGTCGTTCGCAGGCATGGGGTTCACCGTTACGGCCAATCCTCGCTCGCCTTCGACGAAAAGTGCGTTTTCGGGCCTCGTTTCTCGATCGAGGAGCCGCATCAATCGCAGTTCGCCATCGGCTCGGCAGACGACGCGCTCTGTCTTACCGCGACTGCCCAAAGTGTCGGTCACGATTCGAATGGCGCTTTCTGGAATCATCGAGTTTGGCGCCTCATCACGGGAGGGCGACGTCGCGAGGTATGCAAACAGCGCGCGGCCGTCGCGGCGACCGACGATGCGATCGATCGCGGCGACGCGCGGGGTGGGTTCGACACGCCGCGCCTCGTGGCACCAATCTTCGACCTTCGCGCGCATCGGGCACGCATGTTGATGAAGACATGGAGCGACGACGTGGACCGCGGATTGCGCCGCGCTGTGTGCAACGAGCGCATCACGCAGCGCCATCAGCGCGCGTGTTGTGGATCGAAGCGCAGGTTCGATCAAGAGAAGCGGGGCAGCGCGCGCCCACTGCGTCAC
>JBEIJG010000400.1:0-3360 GCA_040380385.1 Phycisphaeraceae bacterium
CGACGTTGGTCGATCGAGGCAGCCGAGGATGTTCATCAGCGTCGATTTCCCCGAGCCCGATGCGCCCATGATCGCGATGTACTCACCGCGCGGAATCACGAGGTCGAGGCTCTTCAACGCTTCGACAAGCACCGAGCCGTCCGGCTTGAAGTAGGTTTTCTTGATGGCGCTGAGACGTGCGGCTGGCGCAACTGCGGTAGCGCGCGATGCGTGATCGTGCTGTGAATTCGTCGCCGTCGGCATGGGCGGCGATGGTAGCCGCGCGAGCGCGATCGGTTACGCTTCCGCGCGTGCAAGAACTGAAGGAATCCTTTGATCGACAGTCGGCAGAAGGTCCGCTCGTCATCCTCTCGCGCAGGTTGATGAGTGATCAGTTGACGCCGGTGCTCGCGTACCGCCGGCTCGTGCTGCCTGATGAGCGGACCGCACCGAGTTTTCTCTTTGAATCGGTCGAGAACGGCGCGAACGTCGGGCGGCACTCCATTCTCGGCGCACGGCCAGTACTCGAACTCTCGTCGAAGGGATTCGCGACGACGATCGTCGACCATCGCCGTCGCACGCGGCGCTCGATTGGTGCAGCGGACGGTGGACGCGATCCGCTCGCATTGCTGCGCGAACTGGCCGCGCCGTATCGGCCTGCCTCGCGCGAAGCGTTGGCGTCGTTGAAGTTGCCCGCGGCATTCACGGGCGGTTTTGTTGGCTTCGCGAGTTTCGACAGCGTGCGCTACCTCGAGCCCGAGAAACTCTCGTTCGAGCGCGCACCGAAAGACGACCGCGCGATTCCTGATCTCCACTTTGGTCTCTATCAAGACATCGTCGTCTTCGATCATGTGGCGAAGACGCTGCACGCCATTGTGTCGGCGCGGATCGATGAATTTCCAACGCGCGAGCGCGCGTTGGCATCGCTTGTCGATCGACTCGATGCGCTCGAAGCGCAACTCGCCGCCGACGGACCGCGCCTCGCGCACGGTGCGATTGATATTGATCTTGCGCGTCGGCCGGAAGTGCCTCCGTCGAACATTGCGCGCGCTGATTTCGAAGGGCTCGTGCGTCGAGCGCAGGAGTACATCCGCGCGGGTGACGCGTTTCAGGTGGTGCTCTCCCAGCGACTTGAGCGTAAGACGACCGTCGATCCGTTTGACCTCTATCGTGCGCTGCGCGTGGTGAATCCAAGTCCGTACCAAATCTATTTGCAGGGAGAGGGCGCGATTCTGGTCGCGTCAAGCCCAGAGATTCTCTGCCGCGTGCATGATGGAGTCGTGACGAATCGGCCACTTGCGGGCACGCGTCCGCGAGGGCGGACGGCGGAAGACGATGCGCGACTTGAGGCGGAGTTGCTCGCGGACGACAAAGAACGCGCCGAGCACGTCATGCTCGTCGATCTCGGTCGCAATGACATCGGTCGCGTGTGTGAGACGGGTTCGATCGTGATCGAGCGCTGCATGGAGGTCGAACGCTACAGCCACGTCATGCATATCTCGTCGACGGTGACGGGGCGTTTGCGCGCCGAGTGCGATGCATTCGATGCGCTGCGCGCGACGCTTCCCGTAGGAACCGTTTCTGGTGCGCCGAAAGTTCGCGCGATTGAGATCATCGATGAACTGGAGCCGACGCGGCGCGGGCCATATTCCGGCGGAATTGGCGCGATCGGGTATTCGGGCGACATGGACATCGCGCTCGCGCTGCGCACGATGGTGATTCCAGTACCCGATGGCGCACAAGCGCCGTGGACGGTGCATCTGCAAGCGGGCGCGGGCGTCGTGCTCGACAGTGATCCGGCGGCAGAGTGGCAAGAGACGATCAACAAAGCGTCGGCGCTTGGCCGCGCGATTGATCTCGCCGAACATGCGTTTGGCGCGGCGAAGAGCTGACGCACGCGCAATCAACCCACACAGTGCCAAACCGAAACGGTGCACGGCACGTGCCGCCCAGTGCCAGGCACTGCATGGCACGTGCCGTGCACTGCCTGGCACCGTTGAAAGTCGCACCGATTCACGCAAGCGGAATCGGCGCGTCATCGTCCGAGTCGTTTGCCTTCTGCGTCGTCGCAGGAATCCGATCGGGCGGTGATTGAATCGCGGCCTCTGAAGGCGAAACCTCAACGGTCTTCTTGACAACAGCCTTCGCGAGCGCGGGGCTTGAATAGAGCGCCTCGCCGGTTGCTTCTGCATGGCCACGTATCTCAAGTGCTGCGAGAATGAACACCACGCTCGCAACCACGAGAAGAACGAGTGCGCCAACGGAAACTACGTTGCCGATCGCGACAGGTGCGATGCTCGCACAGAAGTAGCCAAATGCTGCGATCACGGCGAGCACGAAAGCCACCCGAATCGTGCGGCGCGCTTTCGCAGCCTGCACGGCGGACTCTGCATCTTCCGCGCCCGCGCGAATCCGAAGTGCTTCGGCGTACTGCGTTTGCGCGACGAGACCAGCACACGCGATACACCACCACGCGAGGATGAGCGCGCGATAGAGGATGGCGAATTTCGCCGGCAGCAATCCGAAAGTCCCAAGTGCCGCGTAGATGCAAATGAGGAGCGCGACGCCACCTTCAACGAGCTGTGTTTGGTGAAATCGTGCACGCTCTCGACGCACGCCGTCGCGCAACGTGTCGGGAAGGATGTCGAGGTTTCGAATCGCCGCGAGTCGAAAGCCAGGAGCAGTCGCAAGCGCCACGGCTGCGACGATCCCGAAGCACGGCAGACACGGAACGGGCGAAAGCAGCGCGATCGGTACGAGTGACAGAAACGCGAGCGAATTCCAAATGCGCACCACGTCGGCGCGCAATTGGAACTGTTCGTCTTTCGCCATGGGAATGCTGCGACGGAGCGGGACGGGGGTTCCGCACTCGGGGCACGCAGGCCGACCACGCGAGCCGCGTAGGTCGTATCCGCAGACGGCACAGGGATTTGGGGCGTCGTCGGCAGCGGTGGGTGGTTTCCTCGTCGAAGGAGCCGCGGGTGGCAAGGGGTTTCGTGGAGTTTGGGGCGTGCGCGGAGGAGCGGTGGTACTGGGCTCGTCGGGAAGCAAATCGAAGGCGACGAGCGGATCAGCTTCTGAGGCGGGCGTGGGCTTGTCGTCGGTCGCAGGATGTAGGTCAGGTTCTGAGGAACCGCCGCTTGCGATCTGTCCGAGGCCCACCGGTCGCACTGGTCGATGCGGTGCGCGGGAGTCGGCTTCGGGCTCCCGTGCGCGTCCGCCCGATGGGCCGCTTGCGCTGCCATCGCCGAATTCGCTCGGATTTGTGGAATGGTCAGAAGCCATGTGGCGTGGGATTTCAGGCGATTGCGGGCGGTAGGCTCGACGGTGCACGGCACGTGCCGCCCAGTGCCAGGCACTGCATGGCACGTGCCGTGCACC
>JBEIJG010000401.1:0-3344 GCA_040380385.1 Phycisphaeraceae bacterium
CTGGCAATCGAAGTTTGATCTTGCGACGTTCGCGCGCACGTTGCCTGCATGGGCGCGTGAAGAGGGCTACGCGTCGCTGTTCAAGGTCGATGGACTTCGCCGTATCGAGATCGTTGAACGCAACGCTGCGGGCCGCCCCGTGCGATTCCAAATCACGGATGCCAAGGGAATGCTGTATGAAGTGCAGGCCGAGCGCCTGCGTTTCGCGCTGAACGCTGATCCTGCGCGGCCGGGCAACTTGCGCCCTTCAAAGGACCGTTTGAAGAGCGCGTTCATCGAGCCGCTCGTGGTCGGCAAGGAACTCGTGGTCTCGGGCCGCGGCCACGGACACGGCGTTGGGATGTGCCAGTACGGCGCTGAAGCGATGGCGAAAAAGGGCGCGAAACCCTCGGCGATTCTGTCGCGCTACTACCCGGGCGCGGATCTCGTGAAGGCGTACGCCTGACCTGATGATCCTGACGCGATCATCCTGACACGCGGATCCTGACGCGATCCGCCTGAAGCGGTGCGCGGTTCCGTGCCATCATCCGCGTCGGCTACATTCCGCCAATGCACGCAGTTCATCCAGGAAGCCGCTTGCGCGAGGCGATGTCGCGCGGCACCGTTCTCGTTCCCGGGAGTTTCAACGCGTTGGTGGCGCGCGCGGTTGCGCGTGCAGGCTTTGAAGCAACGTACATCTCGGGTGGCGCGACGGCGAACGTCGCGGGCTATCCCGACATCGGACTCATCACGCTGAGCGAGATGTGCCGCACGATCCGCGAGATTTCCGATGCGTCGGGGCTCCCAGTGATTGCCGATGCCGACACGGGTTACGGCGAAGTGGAGTGCGCGATCCGCACGGTCGTCGACTACGAGCGCGCAGGCGCTGCCGCGCTTCACCTCGAAGATCAAGTCTTCCCGAAGCGTTGCGGGCACCTCGACGGGAAGGACCTCGTTTCGGCGCAGGACATGGCCGACAAAGTGGCTGCGATGGCCGCGCGACGGCTTTCACGCGACTTCGTCATCATCGCGCGCACCGACGCGCGACACGTGACGGGGTTCGATGACATGATCGCGCGTGCGAATCTCTACCGTGAAGCGGGTGCTGACGTGATTTTCCCGGAAGGGCTGCACGACGCCGATGAATTCGCGCGTTTCATGAAGGCGTCGCCGGGCGCGACGCTCGCCAACATGACCGAGTTTGGAAAGACGAAGTACCTCACCGAAGCGGAGTTCCGCGCACTCGGTGTGGCGATCGTCATCTATCCGCTTTCGTTGATGCGTATTGCGATGAAGTCTGTAGAAGACGCGCTGGTTGCATTCCGTCGCGATGGTGGATTCCACGGCACGCTGGAAGAAATGCAATCACGCAAGGAACTCTACGAGTTGCTCGCGTACAAGCCTGGCGACGAGTGGCGTTTCCCTGCCAATCGCGCGTGATGGCATGCGTGATGATGCGACGCGTGCAGCTTCCTTCGCCCCTCACTTGGAAGCAGGTTTCGTCGGCGCGTTCGACGAGTTCGTGCCGTTTGACTTGCTTGGCTTGGGCGGCGGTGGCGCTTCCTTCGGCGATAAGAGATCGAAGTCGAAGTCGTCGCCCGCTTTCGTGCGCGTCCACTTGAGGACGAGCTCGCGCGGCGCGAGGCCGCGGGTGTGAATGACCGGCGGCGTGGGGTGCTCCGCTTCGAGCTTTTGCTCTTTCTTCGTTTGTCGCGAGGGTTTCGCAGGTATCAACTCAAAGACAGGCTTTGACTTCGCAAGCGGATCTTGCGGGATATCGAGCGACGCATCATCCGCGCGCATCTCTTGTGTGCGTCCGTGCACCGAGACTTCCATCACGAAATCACGCTGACGCAACTTCGCGAGAAGGTCGTCGAGATCGGTCGCGGTTTCGCCGGCGCGTGCAAGTGCGCGCAAGCCTTCCGCGAGGAAGGTGAGTCGCATCGCCGCGGTGCCGAACGCTGTTGGTTGTGTGGTTTTCGCCCAGTCTTTCCATGCTTTTTCGAAGCTTGCGATGTCGTTCGTTCCGAATGCCTGCACAAACGCGCGCTCGCTCGGCATCCCTGCATGAATGAGTTTGAGGTAGCCCTCAAATCGCGGTTGATAGCGACCGTCTTCGGCGGTTCCGAGGAACTGAATCATCGACCACGATTGCATGTATTGAATCGACGCGTTGCCAGCCGCGACGTTTGAGTTCCATTCGTCGCTCGACATACGCAAGAGTCGAAGGAATTCGATCGTGGTTCCGCGATCGATCGCACGCTTGATCGCGTCGACCGGCCCTGGACTTGCTTGGCCGAGAATCACGCGACCATCGACCACGACCGATTCGCCGAAAAACTCGGCGAGCCCTTCGTTCACCCACATCGGAAGCGTGTTGGTGAAACGACTGAACGCGTACTGGTGAAATCCTTCGTGCTGAATCACGTGAAACACGCGCGTGCGCGGCAAACTCTCGACAAAGAACGCAAGCGCGGCACCACGTGGCGACATGAAGAACATGCCGCCAGAACCAGTCGCGTTGATGCCGTAGGTGTTGCGCAAGACATCGAGGTAGTCGCGCTCGCGCGAGAACATCAAGACGAATGGCACTTCCGGTGCTTGCTGCGGAAGATGCGCGAATCGCTTCGCGTACTCTTGGTAGAAGAGATCGAGGTGCTTCGCGTAGACCTCGGTTTCGTCCTTCGGGAGATCGCTGAGGATGCGATAGTGCCGCGACCGTTGCTCGCGACCAGCGCGCTGGTAGAAATCAGGCGCGGATGCTTCGCGATTCGTCTGCGCGAACGCGGTGGTGGTCAGTAGCGGAATGGCGGAAGTTGCCGCGAGCGGTGCGGTGTGCGCGACGAACGCGGCGCTCAGAGCGTGGACGATGGGGCGCCAGAATCGATGCTTCCTCGGCATTCGGGCAGTCTAGTTCTCGGGGCAATGTGCTCGGTTGAGGCACGTTGCGTTGTAGAGGAGGGGCGATAAGCACACACTTGGTTGGAATTTGCAGAAATGAAACGCAGAAAATCATAGAAATTCCGCGGTTCTAGGCTCCTTTTTCGCTCGGCTGCGGAACAATGTCGGCGTCGGAGAAATCCGACCCCGCAAGTCGTTAGGGACGATTTGCGTTCGCAAGTTCTTGGGTTGAGGGACCTGAGAACGGGCGGAGGTAAAAAGGGACGGCAATTCGGAATCTAGACCGGGTTGCCAGTGAACGGCGGAAAGGGAACCTGCCGCTCACAAGCTCACGTTCGGGGACGCCTGGACGTGAGATTTCTCGGAGGGCCTTGGATGATGCGCCTCGCGCACCATCGAAGGAACGGGATAGGACTCAGCGCCGGGAAGCGTTTGAGACCGAACAAGGGAACGCGCCGCGTGTC
>JBEIJG010000402.1:0-3342 GCA_040380385.1 Phycisphaeraceae bacterium
ACTGCGGGAGTTCCTTGAGATGGACACGAACGAGACTGTAAGACTTGCAACCCTCTCCGATGCGATTCGTACGTTGCGCGACGAAGCGACCGCAGCGGACCGCGGAATGAAGGAAGCCCGCGCAGCGCGTCCGATCGCAATGCAGCGAAGTGCCGCGAATCTCGCGCATTATCTTGCACTCCGAGCGGCCGATCATGTTCCGCTGCAAGCCGAGTTGATTCGCTCGGGCCTCTCGTCCCTCGCGCGACGCGAGGCGCACGTGATGCCGACGCTCGACGCCGTCGAACGCGCGCTCGCCGTCATGTGCGGGAGAACTCCCGATGAACCGCGCGCCAACATCGCGATCGACGATGGTGCGACGCTGCTCGAGCGACACGCTGCTGAACTTCTCGGCCCGCCGATTCCGCACGCAACGCGCATTGTTGTGACACTGCCACCTTGGGGCGCGGGTGACCCTGCGTTCATGGGCTCGCTCATCGACGCTGGCATGGACGTCGGCCGCATCAACGCGTCGCACGGCGATCCAACACAATGGAAAGCCTGCGCCGATGCGTTACGAACCGCCGCCGCCGCGCGCGGACGACGCATTCCGATTTCGATCGATCTCGCTGGGCCGAAAGTTCGCACTGGAGTGTGCGCGAGCGGCCCGATTTCCCTGCGCGCCGGCGACACCGTGGTGTTGCACGCCGATGCCGCGAGCACCGATGCGCCGCGCGATGCCGACGGCCGCGCAACCGCGTCTGCGCGCGTCGCCGTGCGACCACGCGAACTTGTGGCACACATCGAAGTCGGCCACCGCGTCCTCTTTGACGATGGCAATATTCGCGCACGCTGCACTTCTATCAACCGCGCTTCCGCCGAGGCAACCTGCACGATCGAAGCTGCGCGCACAGGAACGTGGCCGCTCAAAGATCGCAAGGGCGTGAATGTCCCCGACACCAATCTCCCGATTCGCGCACTTACGGACGACGACCTCAAAACGCTTGATTTCGCCGTCGCGCACGTGGATTTTGTGTCGATGAGTTTCGTGCGAAGTGCAGCGGATATCGCCGATTTGCACGCGGCGATTTTGGCTCGCACCAGGCGCCCGATCGGCGTCGTCGCCAAAATCGAAACCCCGCAAGCGTGCCACGCTCTGCCAGAAATCCTGCTTCAACTCATGAAGATGCCGCCATGCGGGTTGATGCTCGCGCGCGGTGATCTTGGTGTCGAAATCGGATTCGAAAACTTGCCCGAGGCGCAAGATGAAATCCTCGCGCTCGCAGAAGCAGCGCACGTCCCCGTGATTTGGGCCACGCAAGTGCTTGAATCGATGACCGACCACGGCTTCCCAACCCGCGGCGAAGTCACCGACGCCGCCGATGCTGCGCGTGCCGACGCCGTCATGCTTGGGATCGGCCCCTACATGCTCGACACCGTGCGTTTCGTCGACGACTTGCTCGCGCGCACGAAACTCCGGCGTGCACGAAGTCGGGCGATTCTCGGCAAGTGGAACGCAGAGTTCGGCGCCTGACGAACCGCCGAGCGCGGCTACACTCCGCGGCCATGGAAGGGATCCCGCTCGTACTCTCCAATGCTGCGCTCTTTGTCGGCCTCGGCGTTCTCGCCATCGTGGTCCTTGTGCCCGCGATTTGGGTCATTGCTGTCTACAACGGGCTTCGCCGCTCGCAAGTGCGCGCGAAGAACGCGTTCAGCCAAATCGATGTGCAACTGAAACGCCGCTTCGACCTCATTCCGAATCTCGTCGAAACGGTCAAAGGCTACATGGCGCATGAACGCTCCACACTCGAAGCCGTGATTGCAGCGCGCTCGCAAGCAGCCGGCGCACTTGGTGCCGCGCAAGGCGCCATGCTCGGAGTTGCTTCGATGACGCAACTCGCCAACGCCTCGACCGCACTCGATGGCGCGCTCGGTCGACTCATCGGTCTCGTCGAGCGCTACCCCGAGTTGAAGGCAAACCAGAACGCGCTGCAACTTCAAGAGGAACTGGCGAGCACAGAGAATCGCATTGCGTTTGCGCGTCAGGCCTACAACGACGCAGTGATGCGTCTGAACGAACAGATCGTCGTGTTTCCTGCAAGCGTCGTCGCGCGCACGTTTGGGATCACCGAGATGGGTCTCTTTGAAGCCGATGCCGCTGCACGCGCAGCCGTGGCGGTGAAGTTCTGAGTTCTACGCGGGTTTGCTGGTGTTTCGCAATGAGTTGAGTGATTCGACCTGAGGGAGCGAGATGTCCACGGACTTCTTCACAAGCCAAGACAACGCACGCAAGCAAACCGGACGATTGGTTGCGTTTTTTATCTTTGGGATTGCTGGCACCATCGTTGCCATGTGGGCTGCGATCGCAGGCCTGCTCGCCACGCAAGTTGGGCCAAGCGCGTTTACCGAATGGCGACTCCTCCTTGGCGTCATCGGTGTCGTTGGCGCAATCGTCATCATCGCGACGCTCTTCAAACTTGCGCAACTCTCGCAAGGTGGTACGAAAATCGCGGAGATGCTCGGCGGACAGCGCATTTCTGCGTCAACGCGCGATCCAAGCGAACGTCAACTGCTCAACATCGTCGAAGAGATGTCGATCGCGTCGGGCGTTCCTGTGCCGCCCGTCTATGTGATGGAAGATCCGTCGATCAATGCGTTCGCCGCCGGCCCTGATCCGACGAACTCCGTGATTGGCGTGACGCGCGGCTGCATGCAACTTCTCTCGCGCGACGAGATGCAAGGCGTCATCGCGCACGAGTACAGCCACATCTTCCACGGCGATACGCGCATCAATGCGCGAACGACCGCGGTCATCGCCGGCATCATGGCCGTCGGTGTTCTTGGGTACATCTGCTTCCGCTTCATCGGTCCGGCGCTTGCGCGTTCGCGTGGAGGAAAGAACAACCCAGGACCTGCGATTGGTGCAGGCTTGATTGTGCTTGGGCTTGTCGTTTGGGGAATTGGCTCGCTCGGCATGCTGTTCGGTCGGCTGATCCAAGCCGCGATCAGCAGGCAGCGCGAGTTTCTCGCCGACGCTGCTGCTGTGCAGTACACGCGCAATCCGAACGGCATCGCCGGCGCGCTTGCGAAGATTCGCGATCACTCCGCGCGCATTCATTCTCCTGCCGCGAGCGAACTCAACCACTTCTTCTTCGCATCGAGTTTGAACACGCTGTTTGCGACTCACCCGCCGCTCGAAGTGCGCATCGCTGCCTTGAAGGCGATGGGCGCGAACAACGTTGCCGCGCGCGAAAGTATGCCGAGCGGCACGCGCGCAGGTGTGGTGGCCTCTGGCGCGATGCCTGTCGCGGGGTTCGCGGGCGCAGCCGGATCGATCGATCGCGCGGAAGCGTCCATCGATCG
>JBEIJG010000403.1:0-3333 GCA_040380385.1 Phycisphaeraceae bacterium
CGGTCATGCACGTTCGTTTTCCGTATTCGTTGTTACGGGCTTGTATCGATGATGCCAGGCCCCATCTCTTCACCGACATCCATGCCAGTCGGTGGGATGAGACGTCCGTCCGGCGAGATACGCATTTGGCCTGTGGTGTTGAGATAACGAAGAATGGCGACCTGTAGATTCTTGCGCGCGTTGTCGAGCGAGTCTTGTGCGCGGCGCAATTGGTCGACGGCTTCGGTACGGTCACGAGCAGTCGCACGATCGGGCGCCGCGTCGATCGCGGCTTGTCGATTCATTGCGGCCTGCACGTTCTTCTCTTGAATCACAAGACTGAACTGCGATGTCTCGATGCCGCGCGCCGACTGCCGCACTTGCACGGCGGCGTCGTCGCGACGCTGGAAGTACTGGCGCTTCGATTGCTCGAGGAAGATTTGCGCTTGACGCAACTGCAGGTCTTCCGTCACGCGATCGAGCGGCATCGAGAAGATGAGTGACGCCGCGAATTCGTTGTCGCCAGGCGTGAAATCAAGCCCTGACTGCGCCTGCGTTGGATCGGTCGGAAGATTGTTCGCGAGGATCAAATCGAGATCACCGAGCAGGTTGTTGCGCGCGACGTCGACTTTGCGCGAGAAGTCATCGACGAGGTCGCGCCACGTTTGCAGATCGAGGCGGTAGCGGAACGCGAGGTCGAGCGCGAGCGCGGGATCGATCGTTGGAACCGGAAGATTGAAACGCGTCGGTTCGATCTCAATGGGCGTCTCGACCGGCATACCGATGCGCGCCTTGAAGCGATCGACGCTCAAGCGATAGACCTCGCGCTGTGTCGTCAAACGGTCGAGTGCGAAGAGCGTGTTCTGCGTTGCAAGATCTGCTTGGAACGGCTCGGTGCGACCGCTTTCGACGAGCGCCTTCGTGCGCTCTTCGACGGCCGCGCTGCGCTCAACCTGGCGCTCGGCGTTCGCGATCGCCTGAAGTTGCAAGACGAGTCCGAGATAGTCGTTCGCGAGGTCGAAGTAGAAGTCGCGTCGGAATTGCTCGAACTCGCGGGCGGCGTAGACGAGGTTGCGGCGTTGCTGGATGAGCGGCTCGAGCGCGACATCACCGAAGCCGCGCAAGAGCGGGATCGCCGCCTCGAGCACGATGTCGGCCGACTGGGTGTCGGTGTTCGCGAGGTAGTCGTCGAGTTGCTGCGTGGCCGCAACCACGAACGACGCACTGACCTCGCCGCCGAACGGCAGGCGCTGCGCAACGCCGAGGTCATTCACGATCGAAAGCGCGTTGTTGAAGCGCCCGTTGGTGCCGTCGTTGGCGAAGTTCAGGCTGGTGACGTTGGCGGGGAGCGGCGTCCAACGGTGCTCTTCGACCAAGAGCCGGATCGCCACAATGAGGTACGCCTCCTCGGCGGTCAGATACTCGTCGGCGTGTTCAATGGAGTAGGCCACGGCGTCGTCGAACGTGAACAGTTTCGCACTGGGGTCGCCTTCCGCCATCTTTCGGAAGCGCTCGGCGATGCTTTCTGCGTCTTCTTGAGCCTGCGGCATCGGCGTGAACTGGAGTTCGTTCGCCGGCGGGTTCGCGGTCGGAGGTCGATCCACGTTCTCAGGGAAATCAGGAAAGTAAGAACCACTTTCGTAACGATTCGGATCAATATCCGGGTAAATCGCACCGCCGCCCATCGCCTCCGCGCTCTCGCGGAGCTTCTCGGTGGTTGCACGGTCGATCGACCGCAAGCCCGACTCGCATCCTGCGAGCGCCACAGAAAGTCCAAGGCCCGCCAGCAATCCCGCGCGGCCTGTCCGGCGCAACGCTTCCCCGGTGTTCCGTGCCGCCACTCCCGCGACCCCCGCCTGAGGGGCGTTGGTGCGATGCAATCGACGATCGGTGGTGTGTGAGGTCGGAACCATGCGGGGTGGGAAGGGTACTACCAAGCTCGCCCTTTGGGCGCTGCGCCGTTCGTCGACAGTTCGATCTGAGATGCCAACCTTTTTGCCGGTGCGGCACGATTGTGGGAGAGTTCTCTTCGGAGAACGACGCGGTGCGTCCGAGTTGGTCGAGCCGCGAAGAACGCGGTTCGGCGGCCCGAGCTGCTGATTTTGCCGGATTTCCTCGATGCCATCGGTTTCCTTCGACTCCCTGAGTTTCCTCCTCGACGGCGCGCGCAGCCGCGCAAGTCGCGTCACCGTCGCCGCCGCCAGTTTTGACGCGACCTTGGTTGATCCGATCGCGTGGGAGGCCACGCTCGGCGAGCTTCGGCACGCAGGCTTCAACGCGGTTGTGATTCGAGTCCCGTGGGCGCTCCATGAGCCGACGCCCGACCGATTCGTCTTCAACGGTGCCTGCGACCTGCGCCGCGCGATCGAACTCGCCGCCGCCGCGCGACTCAAAGTCATGCTCCGCATCGGCCCCTGCGTCGGTGGGACCTTTGCGCGCGGCGGACTTCCCGTGTGGCTCCGTGACGCTGTCGGGCCACGGCTCCGCGAGGCGAACCCCACGTTCCTCGCGCGGGTGTCGCAATTCTGGCGCGCGTTGAGCCCGCAGTTTGTCGACCTCCTTGCCACGCGGAACGGTTCGAACGCTCCGCGCGCGGTGATCGCCGTCGGAATCGAGGACGACTGGCGCTCCCTCGACGGAGCGGTCGGCGATGCGTACTTCGGTGCGCTTGTTCGCTTTGCGCGAGAAGTTGGGATCGACGTTCCGCTCTTTACCGCCAACAACTGTTGGTACACGCACGACGGATTGCTCGACGCGTGGCAGAAGCCAAGCGCGGTGACACGCACAGCGCATGAGCTTCGCCAAGTGCAGCCTGATGCGCCGCCGTTTCTGATGCACGACCGTGTACAGCGTGAGGGCGTGGTTTCTCTCGGTGATGCGAATCATGTTGCCGCGGCACTGGTCGCGGAGTCGATCGCATCGCGCGCCGATTTCGTGTGCGACGTTGTGGGAACGCGGCACACGGAAGCGACCAGCGCGACAGGTTGTGCTGAGCGACCCGCGATCGACACATTCTTGATGCGTCGCGCGCTCGTCTTCGCGACGACGTTTGCGGAGACATTCGCCGCGATGAAACCGTCCGCAATCCAAACATCGATCCAAGCATCGATCCAAGCATCGATGCAAACATCAACGCAAGTAGGGGCAACGCAACTCTCAGCGGTCCATCTCGCGGGCGAACGCACGGAACGCTGCACGGTGGTGCTTGGTTTGACGGGAGAAAGTGGTGGTGCCAACGCCAGTCTTACCGGAAGCGCGAGAACGACCGCGAAGTTGTCGACGAACGCAAAGGTTGCAACGAAGCGCACCACTGCGAAGCCCGGTGCTGTTGTCAAGGTCACGCATCACGCTGCC
>JBEIJG010000404.1:0-3332 GCA_040380385.1 Phycisphaeraceae bacterium
GCTTCTCGCGGAAGCGGAACGGCCGTTCCACGAAAGCACACTGCGCCCGCGTCGACCGTTGCGAGCCCAGCGAGCACCGAAACCAACGTGCTTTTACCGCATCCATTCGGCCCAACCACCGCGACCACTTCATGCTGTGCGATCGACAACGAGATTCCATCGAGTGCAATATGACCGGATGGCCAGCGCTTGACCAAACCTTCAGCATCAAGCAAGTTTGATGCGCTCAACCCACGCCTCCTTCCAAGTTTGCCACCTTCCGCGACATCATGCGGCCACCAACTGAGGCGCTTCTCGTCCGCGCGAGGCGCCGTGCGATCGCGTCTGCGGCAAGTGAGAGCAGCAAGTAGTACCCCGCCGCTACGACAAGCACCGCCGGAACCATGAAGGTCGCTTTCCCAATCCCTAAAGCGACTTGCATCAACTCTGGCACCGCGATCAGGCTGACCAAACTCGAGTCTTTGATCATGCTGTTGAGATCATTGATGGTGGCAGGAAGCACTGTGCGGAAACCTTGCGGAAGTTCGATCCTCCAGAGCGATGCTCGATGCGAAAGCCCGAGCGCGAGCGCTGCGCGACGTTGCCCTCCCGGCACAGCGTCAAGACCCGCGCGCTGCACTTCAGCTTCATAGGCCCCGTAATTTCCAGCGAGAACAACGATCGCCACCAGAAACGCGGGCCACGTGAGCGCGGATTGGATGTTGACGATGGCGTCAAGGCTCGGGACATGTCCGGCCAGCCAAAGGCCGAGCGCAGGCAGC
This sequence comes from Phycisphaeraceae bacterium, assembly GCA_040380385.1. Lineage (GTDB taxonomy): Bacteria > Planctomycetota > Phycisphaerae > Phycisphaerales > SM1A02 > QWPT01. Next base: position 762 of record JBEIJG010000404.1, read on the forward strand.
GAGTAGTACACGAGGTAGAGCTGCACGAGCAGAGGCGTGCCGCGAACGACGGCCACATAGACACGCGCCGGCCACGCGATGCGACGAACCTGTGAGCGCATCGCGATCGCAAGCAAAACGCCCAACATGACCGCAAGCGGCATCGCGAGCACAGTCAGAATGATCGTGTTCACGCACGCTTTGGCAAGCGCCCAGAACACTGCCGGCCAGGAGAACGCGCGCGAGGCAGCCGCGCCGTCGGCATTCGCAGTCGTTTCAGTATTGCCGACAATCTCCGCGCGATCGACGATTCCGATCGACGCCTGATCTTGCGTCCAGATTTTCCAGCGTCGATACAGCGCTGCAAGTTCACCGGACGCCTTCAACCTCGCGAGTGCTTGGTCAAAGGCCTCACGCAGCGTGTTGTCACCTTTGCGAAAAAGTGCCGCGTAATGGCCCTGCTTTCCAAGCGGCGCCAAGTTCAGAAGTTCCGCATCACTGCCTGCGTAATACGCTGCCACGATCGAATCCTGCACGACAAGATCGACGCGCTTTGCCTTCAACTCGGTGTACGGCAGAAGCCCGTCGTCGTACTCCTGAATGCGTTCGCGCGGCCATCCGAATTCGAGCAACACATCCACACTTGCGGCACCGTTGAGTGTCGCAACAGGCACGAACGCCCGCGCTTGTGCCGCATCACCACGCGTGGCAGCAAAGTCGGGAAATCGCGCGCGGTCACTCGCGCGAATCGTCGGCTGTTGGTCGTACACGTAGTAAGGCGCACTGAAATCAACCTCAAGCGCGCGTTCCTCGGTGACTTCAAAGCCGTTGATCGCGAGATCCGCACGCCCTGACTTCATGAGGTCAACGAGCGCCAGCCAATCGCCCGTGAGCGGCTCTACACGTACGCCAAGTTTCGCTCCGATGAGCTGCATCAACTCCACTTCAAAGCCCGTGAGCACATCAGGGTTGTCCGCCGACGGCATCGCAAACGGCGCACCGCCGGATGGATCGATCGCATAGCGAAGGACGCCGCGTGTGCGAATGTCGTCAAGCGTCGACTGCGCGGACGCGATCGCCGAACAGACCATCGGGCACAGAATCGCGCAGAGCAGCGCGCTCCATTGGAACAGCCATCGCCGTGAAAAGCGGCTCAAACGCGCATTCAAAATCGACACCCTCGACGCATGCCGGCGGAGCGTAACGGAAGCCGTAAAGGTTGGCAGGTATCTCCTTGCTGTGCGAACACACGTGTCGATCCACTCTTGAACGCGACCGGAGCTTCACGATTCAAACAAGTGCAAAGATGCACGCCACGGCATGCTCCAGCCCATGTATCGAGGGCCACGCGCTTTACACTTCACATCGTGGCTTTGATCTTATTCTTCTTCATCGTGCTCATTGGCCTTGCGGGCTGGATCCCGCTCTACCTTTGTTGGTGGGGCCGACTGACTCCGCAACCGCCGTGCTGCGCTGCCTGCGGGCACGCATCGGGCGATGGTCCGGGGATGCTTGCTGATCGCTGCGCGGAATGCGGCTGCGATCTCAACGCGCCAAACGCTCTCGTCTACTTCAAGTGCGCGCGAACGCCACTCATGCGCGCGGGGATCATCGTGGGCGCGATCGTGGTCACACTCTGTTCATTGCTCCCATTGGCGTCCATTTCCGTTTTGTTTCTTGCAGCCAGTCGCCAAGGCGTTCTCTTGCCAACGCCCGCGAACAATGCCGTCCCATCTGCATCTGATTCGACTTCGGGTTCTGCCGAATCAGCCCCCCGTGTCAATGACGATGCGGAACCATCGGACAGCGCAGAAGCTGATGGAACGACTTCCCAATCCTCCAAAGAGGAGGACATTCGATGAACAGTCTCGGTGTCGTGCTCATCGTGATCACGATGTTCAGTATGTTGCTGTTTGCGATCGGCCCTGCGTTCATCGGATACGGTGTAGCCCTTCTACTCCGAGGCCGACACAACCCGCGTCAACCAGTCTGCGCGCGATGCCGTGCGCCCCTGACTCGGGCTACGCTCGCCGCCTCAAACGCACACGCCGCCGCGCACGACCCTGCATACGCGTGCCCATCGTGTGGTTCGACACCACTGCTCCCCGCCGCATCGCATCAGCGCGCGGTGACACGCGGAGTACTCTTCATCGTGCTACCAATCGTTGCGTGGATCTCGACCGTCGTGGTCGTGTTCGTCGGCATCGCCATCAGTGATTAGCGCGGGGACATCAGCGCAGAGCGCAGAGCGCAAAGTGCAAAAGCACGCCAGCGAACGCGCGCTCGCGCACTTGCTACTCTGCGCAAATGATGTCGATTCTCCCATGTTTTATGCGCCCAACTCGGTTGATGCTCGCGACATTTGGCATCGCACTCGCTGCCTCACCGACACTCACGCCGTGGTCGCGCGCCGCCGAGCGTTCCGCGTTGGTTCCGCCTGCCTCTGCGACGACACCAAGCCCCGCAGCATCCGATGCACCCGCACCCGCTTCAACCCCCACACCAAGCAATGCCGCGTCCAACGCGCAAGCCGAAGCGGCACCCAAGGCCACTGCGAAGCGCGAGCCCGCTGCGCCCGATGCATCACTCGCC
>JBEIJG010000405.1:0-3322 GCA_040380385.1 Phycisphaeraceae bacterium
CCGACAGAATCTTGAGAAGCGTGGACTTCCCCGCGCCGTTCTCGCCAACGATCGCGAGAACTTCGCCACCGCGCACGTCCACGTCGATGGCGGTAAGCGCGGTGACGCCCGCATAGCGGCGGCCAACGCCACGCACGCGCAGAAGAATTGGTCGTTCGGAAGTCATGCGAAAGGGGCAATCGCGACCAAACTCGCTTTCGTCGCTCTCGTCTCTCTGCGTCCCTTACGTCGCTTCGTCACTCGCCCTCCTCACTTGGCCTCTTTACCAGCCTTGATCTTCGCCTTGAGGTCCTTCCAGAAGGCCTCCGCGTTGTCCTTCTTGATGACCTTCGCGGGGATATTGATGATGCCGTTCGCGGGCACCATCGACATGTCACCCTTCGTGAACGCGTTCAGGACCTTCACGCTTTCGTAGCCGTAGCCGTACGGATCTTGAACGACCGTTCCGAGCACGAAGCCTTCCTTAATCGCGGCGATGACATCGGCGCCTTCATCGAACGCGGCAAGTTGAACCTTGCCTTCCTTGCCGGTCTGGCGAATGACTTCAACCGCCAGCGTCGAGTTGTATTCAAAGAGGCCGGTCATCAGCGCGAGATCGGGGTGCTTGATCATCACGTCTTCGATGTTCGCCTTCGCCTTCGCGCGATCGAACGAATCGGTCCACGTGCCGACGATCGTGTAACCCGCTTCGGTGAAGACCTTCGAAGGCTCGTCGTAGCGCGTTGGATCGGGCGTGCGGCCAAGGAGACCGTCGATGAAGCCTTGACGACGACGCTTCGCGTTGTCTTGCTCGAGGCGACCGATGAAGATCGCGACCTTGCCACCCTTGCAGCCCTCACGCGCGAGCTTGCCGCACATGAGGCCTGCGTCGTAGTTGTCCATGCCGATGTAGCAAAGACGCGGCGCGTTCGGCGCATCGGAATCGTTCGTGATGAGGAGGCTCTTCTCGGCGACGAGGTTCATCACCTCGGCTTGATTCGTCGGGTCGATCGGGCTGACGGAGATGCCGTCGATGCCCTTGATGACGAGGTCTTCGAGCATGCGCTTTTGGTCGCCGAGGCCGCCGCCGGGGAACTCGACGGTGACGTCGCAATCGATGTCCTTCGCCTTACCCGCCGCGATGGCGCCTGCCTTCGCGATCGTCCAGAAGTCGGCGACGCCGTTCGAAACGAACGCGACGTGCGAACGCTTCTTCGGAGCCGACTTGTATGCCGCAATGCGTTCCTTCTGCGCCGCGACGAGGTCGCCCGCGAGAGGTGCGGCGGCGAGCAGGCCGAAGCTGAGGCTCGCGAGGGCAACGACGGAAACAAACGTCTTCATGGTGCTTTCCTCAAGTTGCGCGGCGCGGTCAACCGACCGTCATGCCGCCGTTGACGTGAATGTCTTGACCAGTGACGAAATCAGATGCTTGGCTCGCGAGGTAGACGACGGTACCCGCGAGATCCTTCGGAACGCCCCAACGGCCCATCGGAATGAGTCGTCGATAGCCTTCCTTCTCGTGCTCAGGGTCGTTCGCGTGGCGCTCGACCGGAATCCAACCTGGCGCGATCATGTTGACCGTGATGTTGAAGGGCGCGAGTTCGTTCGCCATCGAGCGCGACCAACCGATTTGCGCGCCTTTGGCCGCGACATACGCCGAGAACGGCGCGACGCCACGATTGAAGACTTCGCTCGTGATGTTGATGATGCGCCCCCACTTTTGCTTCTTCATGTGAGGAAGAACTTCCAGCGTGAGGAGGTACGGGCTCTTCACGAAGAAGTCGAGCATCGATTGGTAGAACGCCCAGTCGTACTGCTCGATCGGCTTCAAGGGCTGCGCGGGCGTCGCGTTCGGGATGAGGATGTCGATCGGACCGAGTTCCGCCGTGATCTGCGCACACAGCACCTTCACTTCAGCAGGGTCGATCACGCTCGCGCGATAGAGCCCGCCGGCGTAACCCGCGGCCTTGTATTCGGCGAACGTCTCCTCGGCCCACTCCTTGCCGTTCGCATAGTTGAAGGCGACCTTGGCGCCAGCCGCACCGAGTGCGAACGCCATCCCCTTGCCGAGGCCCTTCGAGGAGCCAGTCACGAGCGCGACCTTGCCATCGAGTCGGAAATGCGGAGCGTGTTTTGACGCGTGATTTTGACCGTGCATCGGGAGTGCCATGCTAACGCCGCGCGGCCGCCGATTGCGGCAATCGCGGCTGTTCAGGCGGGATTTCGCATGTAGGTCGCGCGTCGCCAGAGCCGCTCCATCGGCCCGATCGAGAAGCGTTGGAGCCAGAGCGTCGCGGCGACGACAAGTACAGCCCACACGACGAGGGCGATGAGGGAGAGCCGCATGTCGGACATTGTTCCGAAGAGCGCGAAACCCCACCACGAGGCGAGCGCCGTACAGAGGATCGACTCGGAAAGGTACACCGTGAGCGACATGCGGCCTGTGCGCTCGAGTGGAGTTGCGAGGAAGCCGGGGAGCCTCGGCCCCCACTCGATGATCACCGATGCGTACGCGAGCGGCAGCGAGAGTGCGCCGACCTCAAGAAGAACGAGATGCCAGAACGCGGCCGTCGGGCTTTCGAGACCAAAGATCCAGAACGCGCCCGGCGCGAGGAGGGCGGCGGGCAGGCCGATCGCGCCAGCGATCAGCGCGATTTTCCGCCGACGGCGCGATGCATTCGGGTCGTTCGCGAAGAGCCCAGATCGAAGCGCGTACACGCCGAAGAGCATCATCGTGAGAACATGCCAGCCATAGCCGAAGATCGCAGCGATGTACGAGAACATGAAGTTCGTCGCGCGGAAAAGCAACGCATCGAGAAACGGCCCTTCGCGCATTGCCGCGATTTCCGCCGAAATCCACGCAGGCGAACGGATGTTGAAGTTCGCCTCGACCATCGCCTGCCACCCGCGCGGCGCGTTGAGCTCCCCCGCCGCTGCTGCTGCCGCGGCGGCCGCTTCTTCCGCGGCGCGCGCTTCTTCGATTGCTGCCGTGAGTTCTGGCGGATCGAATGGCTCAGGGAACGATGCGACGATCCACTGCATCGACGCTGCTGCAACGCTGAGGAAGAGTGTGATGCCCGCAACCACACCCGCCGCGATGAGCAACGTGCGCGGCGAAAGTCGTGCGCAACAGAGGATGATCACGCCGACGCATGCGTACAACGTGAGAATGTCGCCGTACCAAACGAAAAGCCCGTGAAACAGGCCGATCGCAAGAAGTAGACCAAGGCGGCGCAGACCAGGCCCCCAGCGCGTATCGCCTGCATCCGCTGCACGCGTGGCCTGCATCGCAAGGCCGAAACCAAAGAGGATTGAGAAGAGCGAGATGAACTTGAAGGAGCAG
>JBEIJG010000406.1:0-3315 GCA_040380385.1 Phycisphaeraceae bacterium
CCTTGGTTCGTGGGGAGAGTGCCCAGATTGAGTTGTCAGTCCGCTTCACCATGAATTGACTCGAGAGAGTCGCGAGAGTTGGCCGCGAGAGAGTCGCGACATCACTCCGACGACTGCCTCTCGACATCGATGAGAGAGTTTTCAGAGAACGCCGCGCGCGTCAATCGGCTCGACCGAGACGCGCGCGGCGTTTCACTTTCTCGATTGCGCCGTTCTCCGCCAGCATGCGGTGCTCACCGCACAAACTTGACGTAGCCCCACCAGCGCGGATCGTGCATGTCGATCTGCCATTGCGGCGTCCACACCCAGTTGTCTTCCGGCTTTCCAGCGACTTTCTCATACCGTGGCTTCGCACTTTCCTGCGCAGCCGGTGGCTCTTGCTTGAAGTGATCGTTGATGGGCTTTTCCGCAGCCTTCGGCGCGGTTTTCCCTTCCCAGTTGTGTTGCCATTGCACGCGCGAGAAATTCACGCGCCACGTTTCGCCGTCCTTCGGAACCGCGGCGCCGCGTTGTTTCTCGCCAAACCCAGGCTTGTCCCACGCGGGCGGCTTGAACGCGTTCCACGGAATCGCCCACTCAAGCGTCCATCCCGTGTCGGTATCGGTCGGATCATCAACGCTTCCCTGCACAGCGATCGCAGTCTTCAAACCCTCCGCATTCCAACCATGCTCCGCGGGGCCATCTTCCTTGTAGCGTCGATACAAGAACAGGTCGAAAATCGTGCCGTAGACGTTCACTTCGAGTTCGTAGTACTCGCGCGTGTCGCCATCGGGATCGATGAAGACCTCAAAGTCGTTGTCGCGAAACACGATGTCGTCGTGGTTCTTCAACGTTGCCCAAACGTGCGGGTCCTTCAGTTCTGCCGCAATGTAGAAGTACTCGTTGTCCCAGAGCATCTTGGCGCGCGTCTTGTAGCGCGGCGCAGGAAGTGCAGGCCCTTGAATGTCGAGGAACTCATCGGTCCACGGCGCCAATGCCCACGCGGCGTCGTCAAGCTTTCCATCGAGTTTCGGCGCGGCTTTCGCAAACTTCGCGTCGTACGACTTCGGCGCATACAGCGGCTTTTGCGGTGTCGCGTCGCCTGTGGGCGGCGTGAATTGCGCGGGCGCGGCGGGCTTTACGTCGGGCTTCTCGGCCGGCGGCGTAAGTTGCGGAGCAACCGTGGTTTGTGCCGCGAGCGCGCTGAACCATACAAAAACTGGCGCGAGAACTGGCGCGAGGAGAGCGGAGTGCGTCATGCGCGGAAGCGTAGCGCGAAAGATTAGAACTGCGGGAAACCCGAGCGAACTCTCTTGAACACGACGGTGCGCGAATGACAATCGCCACGCGCGATTGGGCTGTGTGGTCACGCTTCGCGTTCCGCGTTCCGAAAATTTCCAACAGAGGAGACGTCATGATCCATTCGACACGGCCACTTTTCGTGATTCCACAAGTCTCGCGCATGATGCGCATGCCCGTACTCGCCGCTTGCGTCGCCACCGCGATTGCAACAGGCGCAGCAAACGCTGTCGATTCTCCCAACGGCGTCATCGATCCTGGATTTGAAGGAAGTGGCACCGCGTGGCAGCGAGAGTTCTATCGCGCACCGGGAGGCACCAATCAGTGCGGCGTCGCCTCTGTGGAAGCGATCGCCGACGGTCGTCATGGACACGTCCGACTCTCACCGATCTACGTCTCGACATTGACAGGTTTGAATGCGTGCTCCACGAGCTTCCCTTGCCCACCAGATCCGAAGTCTGGCGACCCGAACCCCGGTTTTGTGCAGGGGCTGGTTGCACTGTTTCAACGCGATATCCCGATCGCGAATGGCGACTATCTCGAATTCTCCTTTGATTACCGCATCAAGAGCGCACTCGATTCGGTCGGTTGCGTTCTCGGCTGCGCGAGCGATTACGCCGTGCTTGATGCACGAATCATCGGCGCGCCGGGTGCCGGCGAAGCAGTGCTCGAGATCTACCACGATGGATCCGCGGACTCTGGATGGCGTCGCGCGCGCATTGGTTATGCACGCGACTCCGTGGCGAACGAAACCGTGGAAGTCCGCTTCACCTTGCTTTCGTCAGTCCTCGCCGAAGCGGGCTACGCCTACGGTGCGTATGTCGACATCGACAACGTCAGTGTGGTCACGTTTGCGGGCTCCGGTTGCGATGGTGCGTGGAACTGCCCGCTCGAACCCGCGAATCCTGAGTGCCCCAAAGCCACCGCGCCGAACTTTTTCAGCAACGAAGCATTTGTCGCCGTTCCAAGCGCGAGCAACGACAGCGCTGCCGCATTTGTGTGCGAACGCCCATGTGGAACTGCGTGTCAGGGCGACATCAACGGCGACGGACAGGTCGACGGTGGTGATCTCGGAGCCGTGCTCGGTTCGTGGGGCAGTTCTTGGGCGGCCGCTGATATCGATGGCGACGGAGTCGTCAACGGCGGCGACCTCGGCGCGGTTCTCGGCGCCTGGGGGCCCTGCCCGAACTGAGCACCCCGCTTGAGATCCCAGTGCGTTCATTTTGCAACTGCCGCCGTCCAAATTGGGCGGCGGCTTTGCTTTTCACCGAGTTTCCCCCACACTCCGCCCATGCTCCGAACGGATCCTCGCGCTGTCACTCTCGCTGTGCTTTTCTCAGCGTTTACCGCGTCGCCCGCGCTCGCCGAGAAGACGCACTTCACTTACCTCTGGCATCTCGAGCAGCCGATCTACTGGCCCGATCGCCAAGCAGGAACCCAAAGATACGAGCGCGCGTGGCAATCGATTCTGCGCAAGGACGCGGGCGCCACGAACCCTGAGAACGACCTCCGCATGATCTTCGGCATCGACGATCGCGTGGCCGCGTACCAGTACCGACCGCGCGACTGCGTGAGCTCGATTTCGTGGGCGAGCGAAGCGGGCGCGCAGGTCTCGTTCTCCGGCGGACTCATCGCGAACATCCAGTCGTTCGCCGAAGCAGGCGGACAACTCGGTTACTCAACGACGTGGTATTCGCCGTGGCGCGAGTCGCGCAACTGGCAGACGAATACGCCCGGTGCCGACTTCCCGCGCATGGATGTCGTGATGTTCTCGTTCCACCACGCGTTGTTGCCGCTGATTGACGGCGACGCGATTCGCAAGGAACTCGCGATCTACAAGGAGATCTACCCACAAGCGTGGGGCGCGACGCCCGGGGTTTCGAAAGGATTTTTCCCAAGCGAAATGGCGTTCTCGACGCGGCTGATCCCGTACCTCGCCGAGGCCGGCATCGACTGGACCTTCGTGTCGGGCGAGAAAATCTCGCGCGCATGCGCCGACTTCCCCGTGGTCTATGGCTCCGGCGGCATCAACTGCGA
>JBEIJG010000407.1:0-3265 GCA_040380385.1 Phycisphaeraceae bacterium
CTCGTGACGCGCGTACTTCCCAACGCGCGGGCGTACGCCGTCGAAGTCAATCGCTCGGTACTCTCTCGCCGAGAACACGCCGAACGCACGGTCCAACACGGCGACGTTGTCGAGGTCGTGACCCTCGTCGGCGGCGGCTGATGACGTTGAGACGGACCACCAAGCTGATTTCCTGAAGTTTTGTGACCAAATTTTGTGACCACGTTCATTGCCCACGGCTTCACCAAGCCTTCAACATGACTGCGCCATGACTGCACCTTTCGCCCCCGCCGTTCCACCGCTTTCGATCACAGGATTCACACTCCAGAGCCGACTCGTCACCGGCACCGGCACATACCGCGATTACGAAACGATGCAACGCGCCCTTGACGTGAGTGGCTGCGACGCAGTCACCGTCGCGGTTCGACGTGAGCGACTCGTGGATGCCCAGGGCCGATCACTGCTCGACTTCCTTGATCTCGCGCGCTACACGATTCTGCCGAACACCGCCGGTTGCTTCAGTGCAGAGGATGCGATTCGTGTGGCCCGGCTCGGGCGCGAGATTCTCGACTCCGTCGACAATCCTGGGAAACACTGGGTCAAACTCGAAGTACTCGGCGATCGCAAGACGCTCCTCCCTGATCCAGTCGGAACACTCGAGGCGTGCCGAGAACTCGTGAAGGATGGATTTACCGTCCTCTGCTATTCGAGCGACGATCCGATCATGGCCGTGCGCTTGCGTGATGCGGGCGCCGCGAGCGTGATGCCTGCTGGAAGCCCGATTGGCTCGGGGCGAGGTATCGCGAACCCTGCGAACATCGCGCTCATACTTGAACTTCTGAAAGATCCCGCGGCGGGCGGCGATGCGGCGTACCCCGTGATTGTCGATGCGGGTGTGGGCACGCCGAGTGACGTCACGCTCGCGATGGAGCTCGGCGCAGATGGCGTGCTCCTCAACACTGGGATCGCACACGCGAAGGACCCGGTGCGCATGGCGCATGCGATGAAACTCGCACTTGAATCGGGCTATCACGGCGCACGCAGCGGGCGCATCGAACGCAAATTGCACGCGAGCGCATCAAGCCCGTGGCAAGGATCGATCGCCTCGACGGTGATTCCGGGCGAATGAAAAGCTCGCTGCCCGCGACCGAGGACGCCGTGCGCAGCCGCCATGCGAGCCCGCGTCCACTTCGCGTGGTGCATACGCCGTTCATCGCGCAGAACGCCTACCAGCCGAGGCTCCTTGAGGAGCTGCGGAAGCTCGGAATCGACGCCCGTGGCGCAAAGCGTTCGAATCTGCCGCTCCTCCGTCGCCGGGCCGATGCAGTGCACTTTCACTGGATCCAGCACCGCTGGTTCGGGTACCGGCTGGCCCGCGGGATGGTGTGCGAGGCATTCTTCGCTCAACTGCGCGCGATGCGTGCCCAGGGCACGCGGCTCGTGTGGACGATCCACAATCTCGTGCCGCATGAATGCGATGACCACGACGCGGAACTTCGCCTGCTTGCGCGCATGTGCCGGTCGGTTGACGCCTGCATCGTCCACTCCCAGTACGCGCGCGACGCCGTGATCGCCGCAGTCGATCCGCAGGGGCGCGACGAGAGTCTCTCTGCGGGTCTCCGCGCACGACTCCATGTGATCCCCCACGGCAATTACATCGGCTGCTACCAGCCACGCCTCGATCGCGACGCGGAGCGGGCGCGGCTCGGCGTCTCTTCCGACGAGACGCTCTTTGCGTTCGTTGGTCAGATCCGCGAGTACAAGCAGGTGGACACGCTGATCCATGCGTTCCGCAGTGCAAATGCGCCCGGGACGAAGCTGCTTGTCTGCGGACGGCCCAAGGGCGACAGAGTCGCGCGATCCCTCTACGAAGCGCGCGGCGACGATCCCCGCCTCAAGATCGAACTGGGCTTCCTGCCCGACGATGCTCTCGCATCCGCCCTGCTTGCCTCTGACGCGGTTGTCCTTCCGTACCGCGATTCCCTGACATCGGGCGCCGCGCTCCTCGCGATGAGTTACGGCCGCACCGTGGTGGCGCCAGACGTCGGCTGTTTCGGCGAGTTGCTCGGCACGGGCTCGCTCGGGCTGTACGCCGCCGAAGGAGCCAACTCCGGAGCCAGCTCTACGGAGGAACTCGCTCGCGCCCTCGTGGAAGTGGCCACGCGCACCGACTCGCGCGTAGCGACGGGCGCGGCGCATCTCGAACGCGCACGGACCTTCGATTGGCCGACCATCGCACGTGCGACGGCTGCGCTGTACGAAACCGCCTGAACCAGTCGCGCCAACTCCGCGGCATATCGAGTGTCGCTGCGCGCGACGACGCCGAGTCGAGTATCGTCGCTCCCCGGCACCGCGAGAGTTCGATGCATGTGTTGGAGGCAATCCGCGATGAAAGTCCAAGGATTCAAGCGACTGGCACTTGCGCTCTCTGCCGTACCGCCGCGATGGCTGAGTCTTCCGCCAGCGGCGAGAAGCGGTGATCTGATCGTGACCCCAAGCAGCTTCGGAAGCCTCGGCGACCTCGCCATGATCGAGGGTTTACAGACACTGCTCCGCGACGAGGCCGAGTCATCCCCGTTGATCGCCGCATGGCGACCCGATCCGAGATGGGCCGAAGTCGGCCGTGTGCACGAGCCTCCGAATACTCCGCGGCGTGCGTGGCAGTACCTCTTCTGGAGGCGACCAGCCCGGGAGCGCCGGCGTATGTTCCTGATCGGAGCGGATGTGCTCGATGGGCGGTACTCCGTCGCGCAGTCGGTCGCACGCCTCGAATTCTGCCGATTCTTCGCGTCCTTCGGATGCGAGGTCACGATCACGGGATTCAGTTTCAATGGGGTCGCGCCCGAGCGTGTGTGCCAAGCGTTCCGCGCGCTACCCGACTCCGTGCGGCTCTGCGCGCGCGACCCCGTCAGCCGCGCGAGGGTCGAGCGGGTCATTGGCCGACAGGTCGAGCAGGTCGCGGACCTCGCTTTCCTTGTCCGTGCTCAGCGAGAGGGACCGCGCGCAAGCGCCGCACTCTCTTGGATCGCAGGTCAGCGCGCCCGCGGATCGTCGGTGTACGCCTTCTGCCCCTGCCGGCTTGCCGTGCACTCGAAACACAGCTCTGCCTCGGATAGCGAAACTGCGGGGAGCGAATCTGCGCGCGCCGATCTCGTTGTCGATTTTTTCAGCGAGGCCGCTCACCGCCTTCGGTCCGAGGATCCGGCGGCGTCGTTTGTCCTCATCTCCCACGATATTCGCAGCGCCCACAACGACCACGCGCTCTGCATGCGGATTTCCGAGCAGA
>JBEIJG010000408.1:0-3251 GCA_040380385.1 Phycisphaeraceae bacterium
ATGGGCGAAATGCTGCGCGCACTGTCGCGGGCCTCGCGCGCGATTCGACGGCTCCCGATTCCAACGATCGCGCGCGTGCAGGGCGCCGCGATCGGCGGCGGATGCGGGCTGATGGTTGTCTGTGACTTCGCGGTCACGCACGCCGAAGCGAAACTCGGCTACCCCGAGGTCGATCTTGGGATTTGTCCCGCGGTCGTAGCACCATGGCTCATGAAGAAAATCGGCGCGGGCGCCGCGCGCGCGATGTTGCTTGCGGGCGGCACGATGTCGGGCGAAGAAGGCTTCCGGCGCGGACTCGCGACGCATTTGGTTACGGAAGGTGAACTCGCGGCGACTGCACAAGCACTTGCGGAGCGGCTCGCGAAGGGCGGCCCGAAGGCGCTCGCCGCCACGAAACAGTGGTTGAACGAACTCGACGGATCGATGGACGACGCGATCGCGGAGGAAGCGGCGGAAATCAGCGCGCGCATCATCGCGGGCGACGAAGCGCAGTCACGGCTGCGCGCGGCGTGGGCGAAGGCGTGAGAGAGGGGCCGATCACGTGCACCGTTCAGTCGAGTCACGCGCGATCAAGCCTGCACGTCGATGTGGCGCACTTCCCCGTCGCGATCCACGTCGCCTTCACCGTCGCCTTCACCGTCGCCGTTCGCTCGCGATTGTGTGAATCGCCCGTCGCGACCCGGCCTGCGCGGCGTGGATGGTCGTCGATGCTTCCACTCCTCCGCCGCATCGGGCTTCGGGTCAATCGCATCCGCCTGCATCGGGTCAGAAAGTCGAACTTCGTCCTTCACTGCGAATGGTCGCGCGTCCGCGTCCTGCGGTTTCGTCTTCTCACGCGCCTTCGGCCCCGCGGCGTGCTGCGCCACAAACGACGTGAGGATCACGCCGGGTGGGTTCGTGGGAATGGGGCCTGAACCGAACGCGGACATATGTCTGTCATCGGCTCACGCGCGCCTCCACGCGTGAAAACCTCAAAAACAAGCCCGCCGATTGACCCGAAATGGGCTCAATCGGCGGGTTTGGAGCGGTCGCACGCCGTGTTGTTGAGACGTGTGTCTCGGAAAACCGTGGCGGGCACCGGCCCGCGGCGTCACTCCCCGCGCATCACAGGTTCGACACGCTTCACACCCGCCACCAAGGCGGCTTTCACAAGCGCCTGCGGCGGCATACGCGCAATCACCAGTCCACGCGCGGCGACTTCATCCTCGATCGCCACGCCGAGCGCCCGCAACGACTCGAGTACGCGCGGGTCGATCGCGCCCTTGGCGTCGAGCGCCACCTTCATCGCGACCTCGAAGACCGCGCCATCGCCGCAACCAAGTTCCTTCGCGAGCGCTGGGATCTTCTCGTCGTCGCCGACGAGCGACGCCAATGCGAGGACAAGCAACCGTCGATCGAGAACGCGCACCAGCGTGTCGCGCTCGGCCTCGGTGAGAAGCGGTGTCGTGCCAGCCGCGCCGGTCGCATCAGCGTTGGCGCCCACATCTACGCGCGCATCCGCAGCCGCGGCCGTCTCTGTCACAGTGGCCTGCGCATCCGCTTTCCCCTTCGACGGGGGATCTGCGGCCTCCGCAACTCGCGCCGCCTCTGCGCCGACTTGGTTCTTGCTGTCGCTCTTGGACTTCGCAGATTCCTCGATCTTCCTCTCGCCGCTCGCGCCGCCAGAACCACCTTCGCCTGCGCGCAGTCCGCCAGTGCTTCGACCATAGCCACCGCCGCCACCGCCAAATCCGCTGTGCAAACCTGAAGCCTCATCGCCTCGACCGCCTGGCGCACCTGGTCTTCCGAACTGTTCGCGAGTCGTCTCACCAGCGTGGTCGCGCTCAGCCAAGCTGAATCGCCGCGTCGAAGATCCCGGCGGCGCGACGGGTGCGTTCACAACCGCTCCTGTTGGACTCGCTCCAGCCGGACCTGCCGAACTTGCACCTGACGGCTTCGGAGCCATATTCGGTGGTGCCGAAGCCGCGCCGACGATTGGCTGCCCTCCACGGCGCTTACCCGTGAGTTCACCGGCGGGCTCACGACGTGCGCGCGACAACGCATCGATTGCGCCGTCTCCGTCGTTCGACGAAGGATCTACAAAGTAGAGCGAGACCGATTCCGACAACTCAGCGCCCGTCGAGACATCAATCAGTCCGCGATCCACAGCCTTCGCTGGCAAGCGCTGTAGAAAATCGCCAACCGCGCTCGACGAAGCGCCGCTCATATCGACGCCACCAACGCCACCATCATGAACCTGGAGCGGCAGTGCGTCCAAACCGCCTTCACCGAAGAAACCAGCCCAATTCGTGCCGTCCGGCAATTCCACTGGCACCGAGACAAGCATCGGCTTCCCGCCAACGGTCACGCGGCTCTTCTCCACCGCGACGAAACTCGTGTAGGGCGTTGCAATGGAGAACGCTTCACCAAGCCGAATCACCGCGGCCTTCGTGCGTGGGTCGAGCGTTCCCTGCTCGACTTCGCCAAGACGCGGCAAGAGCAAGTCATCCACTTTCGCGCGTGCCCACAGCGACTTCACCACATCGTGCTTCGTTTCTTCGGCGGGCAATTCGACGCGAACGCGACGCTCCCACGCGCCGGCCGCAGTTCGACCACGCACGACGATTTCACCCGAAGCCGCGCGATCGAAGCGGCCCATCAACACGATCGGTTCCGCATCAAAGAGATCGGGCAAGTGATCGCCACCTGGAAGTACATCGTGGATACCAAGCGCTGGATCAATCGCGAGTTCAATGTCGGTCAACACCGGCGCATCGATGCGACGCACCAAGCGATCAATCACCGGATCCGCATCATCCGAGAGCGTGACGATCTCACAGACGCCGCGTCCTGCGCGCGCCATTTCTTCGAGCAAGAAGCGATTGACGCTGTTGCCAATGCCGAAACTAAAGACACGCGACGCGCGCGCGTTGTCGCGCACGGCTTGCACGACGGCTTGATCGTTTCCGATGTAACCGTCGGTCAAGAAGAAGACGAATCGCGTGCGCGCATCAGCATCTTCGAAGCGTGCAGACTTCGCCACAAAGACGCGTTCGCCATCGCGAGTTTCCCACGTGCCATCAACGAGAAGCGCATCGTTCTTCGAGTTCGCTGGAATCGCGATACCAATCTCGGCTTTGATCGAACGACCTTCACCTGCGTTGATCGTCCAGCCCGACGCTGCACGGACAAGCGCCGCTGCATCAACCACAATGCGAACCGCGCGACCATCCGCCGGAAGATCAAGCAACTTCGCGGGCTTCATGCCGCTG
>JBEIJG010000409.1:0-3245 GCA_040380385.1 Phycisphaeraceae bacterium
ATGCTGGTGCGTGTGGCATCGATGATTTGAGATTGCAGCACTGCGAAATCATCCCCGTCGATTGTTCGTCACGCGGGGTCTAGCGTCGTTGTCCGTCGTGATCACGGCGGTGTTGAACGCGGCTGACCCCGCCGAGTTGACATCGAGGGAACGTGGGTGCAGGAGATTTCAAGATGCGTAAGCGACCTGGTGTTTGGATGATCGCACTCGCGGTGTCTGTCGCCGCACATGCGGGCGATCCCGCTCCGTTTACACAGTGGCGACCAATCGCAACGAGCCGTGACCTGATTCCTGGCTCCCCTGGTTCTGGCTCCGATGTGTACTTCTCAAGTTTCAATCAGCCGTCCATCAACCACCACGGCGCCGTGGTCTTTCGGGCGCGCGGCCGCGGGCCAGGCGAGCCCATGCGCGGCGTCTTCATCCGGCGCATGGGTGCGCAAGGCCAGCCGATTGAAGTGATGGCGCTTCGTGGAACGACGGTTCCTGATCCCAACAACACGCTGACGCCACCCGAAGGCGGCGGCGGTGGAGAAGGTGAGGGTGCGGTTGCCGGGGCGCCTGAGCCAGCGTGGACGAGTTTCAACGAGTTCCCCTCCAGACCTCGCATCGATGAGGGTTCTGAAGTGATCGCGACGCGTGGCGTTCACGGTCCGGTGTGGACCTATCCGCTTGAAGATGGCAGCGAAACACGGGTCGGAACCGCGGGAATCTATGTACTTCGACGCGGCGAGTTCTTTACGGCTTTCAGTTTGTTGGGAGCTGTGCTTGATCCGAAGACGGGCGATCCCGTATTCCCACACTTTTCGGTGCCTGGGATGCCGGAGGGTACGCGGTTCGATCAATTTCCAGGGTCACCCGCGATCGCAGATGGACGTTGGGTTTTGACGAAAGGCAACTTCACAGACCCAACGACATCAGCAGGGAAAACGGGCATTTACGCGCGGGATCTGGATGTGCTTTATGCGCCGCTTGTTCGAATCGCATCATCAGACACAATCATCCCGGGTCAAGTCCCGCCCATAGGAGGAATGGCTGGAAAGGGAGGTGTGGCGGGAAAGGAACCGATTCGCTTCGGTTCAACGGCGCCGCCATCGGCGGCAGATGAATTGGTTGCGTTCCTCGGCGTCGACAACGAAGAGTCACCGACGCTCGGAGGCATTTATGTTGCACCCATCGCGAACAATCCTGAGTTGACTGCGATCGCTTCCATCGGAGATCAAGTGCCGGGCGAAGTCGATGGTGTTGGGTTCACGCGCCTCGGCGAAGCGCTGTCGTTCGATGGACGCTTCATCGCATTTTGGGGTGGTTGGGGCGAAGAGGTGCGCGAGATTCATCTCCCATGTCCGACTGACGGAAACCCCGACATCATCGCATGGTGCAACCAACAACACCCACAGGGCTACATCGCAGAGGTTCCTGCGGAGCAAGGGGTTTTTGTGCACGACCTCTCCAATGGTGTGACCACGATGGTCGCGCGTACCGGAACCGACAAGGGCGACTTCACCGATTTTGTGTTCTGGGGTTTCAGTGGCCGCGCGCCGGGCACGGGTGGCGGAGGTGAGGGCGTCGCGATTGAGGAAGAAGAAGGTGAACTCGCGCGCTGGCGAAGCGCAACGTTCATCGCGGTTGCGAACGACCGCGATCACGGTGGAACCGGCTCCGGTTACCGAGTTGCATTCAAAGCACGTCGTGGTGAGATCGACGGGATTTTCTCGGCATTCGGCCCGACCGATCCTGTTGTTGCGGAGCTGGTCTCTGTTGGATCGCCGGCGTCGATCATCGATGCGGGTGCTTCACCGGAATCCGTCGTCACCGCAGTGGCGATCGAGCGTGAAGCGATGCGCGATGGTTGGATCGTGCTCGGCATTTCGACGGAGGATCCGAAGTCGAAGGAAGGCGCAGCCGGCATTTTCGCGCTTGGCCCGAACATCGCTGGAAATGATGCAAACGGCGACGGTCGGGGTGACGTTGTGTGGCATCAGGGTTCGAGCGGTCGGATGGCCGCCTGGACGATGAATGGTCTCGTGCGCGAGTCATCTGGGATGCTCACGCGGGATGCGGTACCAGGCACCGATGCGCAAGCGCTTGGCGATCTTGACGGTGACCGTCGACTCGACATCGTGTGGCGCGATCAATCGACTGGCGCGTTTTCTGCGTGGTTTATGAATGGGTTTGCAGTTTCGGAGGCGACAGAACTTTCTGGTCCTATCGGCGCTCGATGGTCTCTCGTCGCGATCGAAGATCTCAACGACGACGCGCGTGATGACCTCATCTTCCTGCACGGTGAGACGGGCGAGGTTCGTGCATGGATCATGGATGGCGCGACGCGACTCGAAACGGGCGTTGTTGGTCTTGCGCGTGATATGGAGTTCCTCGGTGCCGGTGATCTTGATGCAGACGGCGCAGCTGATCTCCTTTGGCGTGACGAGAGTGGCGCTGTGCACGTCTGGTTCATGCAGGGTCTCATCGTCCGAGTGGATTCGGTGGTCTCAACCGCCAATGCGATCAGTGCAAGTTGGAAGGTCGTCGCAGTCGCCGATCTTGATGGAGATCAGCGAGCGGACTTGGTGTGGCGTCACCAAACACGCGGCGACGTGGTCGGTTGGCTGATGGCAGGTGCGGTGCGGCGCGCTTCCGCCACGATCGCGGCAGGGATCGCGACGCGTTGGAACGTCGTCGACTCGTCCGACTTCAACGGCGATGGACGCGGCGATCTCTTGTGGCGCGACTCGATCACCGGCGATGTTCACGGTTGGTTGATGTCAGGGCTCACGCGTTCAGAGAGTGGATTTGTGCACAACGCATCGAAGAGCTGGTTGATCGTGCGGTGATCGACTTGGCCATCAGCTGCCACGATCGACTGTGTCGTGACATGGCGCCGTTTTGATGCGCGTCACTCCGTCGTGCGAAAGCATGCCGCCCTGTTGTGATCCATGCTTGTGATTCATGCTTGTGGTCGCAGCAGGGCGGCAGTGTTTTTGAAGTTGTTCGCGGAACGAATACAGCGCGACTGAGAGCGCCGACGGCGGGTTGTTCGGGCGCGGAGAGAGATGGCGGTTCGGTCGAGTCCATGAAAGCCCGCTGGCTTTGAGAGTGCGCTGGCTTTGAGAGTGCGGTGGCTTTGAGAGTGCGGTGGCTTTGAAAACGCGTTGGCTTTTTCCGATTCCTGAGGTAGGTTTGCAGGCGTGCCGACGTCGCGCAAACCATGCCTTGATTCTTGTCTTGATTCTTGTCTTGATTCTTGC
>JBEIJG010000410.1:0-3228 GCA_040380385.1 Phycisphaeraceae bacterium
GCAGTCGCGCCGGTCTTCCGGTGGTAGCCGATCATCTGGACCGAGGCGATGAGGTCGGCGGGATCGCGGGTCAAGTTGCGGCCGAAGCTGACCCACACGACATCCGGCAGGGGCTTGCCGTCGGCGGTTCGGCCCTCGTGACGCTGGAGCGTCGACCCGGAGACCGTGTCCTTCCCAAGGAAGCCCGGGTTGTCGCATGCGCGGCGACGGTTGCCGTAGACCTGCACGCCATCGACGTAGACCGGGATCTCCACCGCGTCGGAGAGATCGATCCTCGGGGGCACGCCGAGCTCGGGCTCGACCATCTTCGCGTACTCCGATGCCGTCGCCGGGAAGTACCACGCACGTTCATCGGAAGCAGATTTGCCCGACGCACGCAGCGGTCCCTTGTCAACGACGGATTGAGGAGCCTTGGTTGCTTCCGCAGCGATCTCGCTCCGGTTGCTCGCGGCGTTGTCGGGAGTGCAGCCCGGTTGCGTGACGAGCACGCACGCGAGACCGGATGTCTGAAGCACAAGGGTTGCGGAACGTCGAGCGAGACACACAGGAAGGCTCCTCCGGCTCGAGATTGGGCACGCACGCAGACTCACGGCGCAGACGACCGAGCCGCGAGGCACAATAGCGGACTGTTCGCGGCAGATTGCGGAGGTGGCGGCGGAGATGTCATCCGTCCCACAACTCATGAACCGCGACCCATCACCCGAGACTTCCGCGTTCCGCGCCCTCCGCGCCGTCCGGATTCTGGCCGAAGCGCCTCGGTTGCTTATGAGTTCGCGCATTTCGGCCTCGGGAACCGCGAACCCGAGACCTTTCGGGGCGCGAGGTCTCTCGATGCGCGGAGAGACAATCCGCGAGCACGCCCGCGACGGGCGGCCAAGCACCCGGCCACGCCACTCCGCTGGCCCACCCCAAGAGACCTCCACGCACGCAACCCCTTGTCGCAAAAGCGCGTACGCGTCGCGCAAAACGCGAACGCCCCGGCCGTGAGGCCAGGGCGCTCATCCTGAACGCTGCTTGCACGAGAGTCTCGCGCGGCGACGCGCACGAGGTTGCGGCACGTACGCCGATGCCTATCGGCAGTCGCACTCATACACGACTTCTTCACTCGGTTCGGTCGGCGTCTGCCCCACCACCACGGGCGCGCCGTCGCGAAGAAGCGTGCACTTTTTTCCAGACGGACACACGGCGCTTGCATTGCAACGATAGCTCCAGCGTTGCGTCGTCGGATTGAAAACCGCCTGAAGCGTGCAGTTCGTCGTTGCATCCACCGCGGTGCGGATCTCCAGCGACACGACCTTGCGGCTGGGGAAGTAGCGGACAGAAGCAACATCGATGCTCACGGTTGAATCGGACGGGCCGAAGGGGCTCGGTCCGTCGATCAAAACTTCGAGAAGCTCCATCGACAGCGCATCGGCAACGAGGATCTCACCCGTCGGAGCCGGAACCTCAATGTAGACACCGCCGGTCGCCGTCTGCACCTCGATCACCACCGGATCCTCGGTGTCGGCAGACACGCTCCTCGCGGTTGCGAAGGAAGTCGCGAGCACGAGCAGTACTGAAACACTAGCGATGAGCAATATCAACGGGCGCACTGTGAAGCCTTTCATGAGCGGGGAATAAACAAACAACAAAATGAAACGAAAACAACTGCGAAGCCATGTGCGCCGAGACATAAACGCCAAGACGTTCAAGTACTGACGCCTTCACTCGCAGCGGGGAACGTATCTCGCTCATCAAGAATGTCAAGTATCTGCGGATTGAATTCTAGCATGACGCTGAGAAAGCTGGTGCGCTGCACGCAACCCGTTCTTTCAGATTGAGGTCGCAAAACCGCGTGCGCACGCCGCAAAACGCGAACGCCCCGGCCGAGAGGCCAGGGCATTCACTCTGAACCGTTCGGCGAGCCGCTTTCGCGGTCGGCTCTTGAAGTAGCAACTCTCATAAGGGGTGGACCGATGAGAGAGACCCTGTCGATTATGACAGGGGGGCGCTGAACAGGTCCACCCCTTATGCGAGACTCTCACGGCCCCAGGGGCCGAGAGGAGTCCCCGATGCGGCGTTCGAGCAGGAAGCCTCATCGCGCCAATGAGGTCGTCGTGAGGTCGAAGCGGGCTCACCCCGCGTAAACCGCGACCACGCTCAACCCGACTCATCACCCGAGACTTCCGCGATCCGCGGCCTCCGCGCCGTCCGAATTTCGCCCGAATCGCCTCGGTTGCTTATGAGTTCGCGCATTTCGGCCTCGGGAATCGTGAACCAGAGACTTTTCGGGGCGCGAGGTCTCTCGATGCGCGGAGAGACAATCCGGCGAGACCTCCACGACGGTTGGCCAGGCACCCGGCCGCGCCACTCCACTGGCCCACCCCAAGAGACCTTCGCGCACGCAACCCCTTGTCGCAAACCGGCTTACGCACGCCGCAAAACGCGAACGCCCCGGCCGTGTGGCCGGGGCGTTCACTCTGAACCGTTCGGCGAGCCGCTTTCGCGGTCGCCTCTTGAAGTAGGGCGGGCTGGATTCGAACCAGCGTCTTATCGATTATGAGTCGACGGCTCTAGACCGCTGAGCTACCGCCCCGAGGGCACGAAGTGTACTTCGCGCGCGGGAGCACGGTTTCGAGAGCGAAGCAGCGGCAAGAGCCGCTGCGCAGCGGGAAAGGACGCCGCTGAGCTACCGCCCGGAGGTCACGAAGCGTACTTCGCGCACGACCGCGCAGCGCAAGCCGTCCATCGGTGCTGGACCGATTGCTCCGGCCACGCGCCTTGCGGCGGTGGTCCGAACGACCTCCAACGATGTCCAGATTCGGCCTCCATGGCCATAAGGACATCCATAAACATCCACATCCGAGGCGTCGAGCGTCGCTCCCGCGCAGCACCCGCGAACGTTGGACTGATCAGCGAACCGCCGCAGCCCCGCCCGCGATGAACCCACTCGCCCACGCCCACTGGAAGTTGAAGCCGCCGATGCGGCCGTCGACGTCGAGGATCTCGCCGGCGAGGTGAAGCCCCGGGCACACGCGCGACTCCATCGTGTCGAGCTTGACCTCGGCGAGCGGCACGCCGCCCATCGTGACCTCGGCGTA
Source organism: Phycisphaeraceae bacterium (assembly GCA_040380385.1). Classification (GTDB taxonomy): domain Bacteria; phylum Planctomycetota; class Phycisphaerae; order Phycisphaerales; family SM1A02; genus QWPT01. Next base: position 3,081 of record JBEIJG010000410.1, read on the forward strand.
GGTGAAGCCGCGGTCGCCCTCGACATGGAGCGGCATCGCGCACGCCGCGCGCGCGAGCGCCTTGCGCTGCTCGCGCGTGAGCTGCCGAAGACTCGCCGCGGGATCGACCGTCGCGATCTCGCAGAGCGCTCGCGCGAGCCGCTCGGGC
>JBEIJG010000411.1:0-3221 GCA_040380385.1 Phycisphaeraceae bacterium
AGGGCAATTCGATGGCGAGGCGAGAAAGGCGATCGGAAATCTTTCCAGAAAACTCGCAATTCATCCTCGCAAGATACGTGATTCCAACGCATCTTGAGGGATATGTCGCCGCAGCCTCAACTGCAGCGAAGGTAGGATCCCCGCCTGTGAGCGTCGCACCGAAGGAACAACCCGCCGTCACGACACTTCGCGTTCGCGAAGCACTGCTTGCCTTACAGGCAGCGGTGCGCGAAGCGATGGTTGGCGCCGGGCAGCTCATGGGTGGCCGCCCGGTCGATCTCGTTGCTGCGTTCGGACTCGATCTCAAGCTCGCGTGGAAGATTTCGCGCATCGCGCAATCGAGCGATCCGTTCGCGGCCGTGCGCCATCTCCCTGGGACCGCCGGTTGGAAGATCGCGATGACCGCGATGCAGACCGCTGGTTCTCCGGCAGCACGGATCGCAGCGGCCGATGCAGCCTTTGACGAAGCGATTCGCCTCGGCACCACATGGGCTGGCGATCGCAAGGCCTTCGACATGATGGCTGCCGGCCTTGCCGCTGGGAGCGATTTACGTATCGATGTCGAGCAACGACGACAGCTCTACCTCGGCGGAAGTTACGTGTGGGGCGTGCGGGCACGACTCGCACTCCGATTCGACGTGCTCGGACCAGCCGCGAAGAAGGGCTTGCTTGACTGCGCGACGGTGCGTGGCTTTGTCGACCTTGAGCGATTGCGCGCCGACGCAGCGTGGCAGTTCGAGGCGCCTGTCGTGTACGACGACCGCGCTACAAAAATCCTCTCGCACCGCATCGAGCCTCTCGAGCCTACGGATGCTCGGAACCCTGACGGCTTGCCGCTTCTGCGATCGCTGTCCTCCGAGCCGATTCCGAACTTCCGCCCAACCGCCGCTCCAAAGGGCATCGCTGCGTTTGAAATCCCGGAAACCAGTGTCGGAGTCGAAGGACGCTTCACGATCTTCCAAGGTTCCATCCTGCGATCGGTGCAGCCAATGAAGCGCTCCAAGCAGCACTCGGGCATCTTCCAGTTGTTCAAGCAACGGACCCCCGTCGAGCGCGCGGTCTTTGACCTTCTCGTCCATGAGTCACTGCTCGAAGATGGCCAGTTGCCCGAAGCGATTCTCTACAGCGATCTTCACCGGACGCCGGACTCGCCGCATCAACTGAAGGATCGACTTCCTGCTGGACTCGGCGTCGAATCACTTGGACTCGCGTCTCGCCGGCACAAACTCGAAGGTTTCGACGAGTACACGAAACTCTGCGCGCGCGTTTTCGAGGCGACACGCTGGAAACCCGCGGAGTTCCGCGTGTTCCGCGTCGCTGCGCCGTATCCACCGGTGCCGTCGACTCTCGTCCTTGAGATGCAGTTGGCAGACTGACCTTGCCACGCGGCAACGCCGCAAGATGCGCTTCCGATTCGCTCGCGCGTATCCCGTAGGATGCGCCGCATGTCGATCGAACACCTTCTCGAGAACAACCGAGCATGGTCTGCGCGCATGGAGCGCGAACGACCAGGCTTTTTCAAGGGTCTCGCATCGCAGCAGAAACCGCGCTATCTCTGGATTGGCTGCGCAGATAGCCGCGTTCCTGCAAACGAGATCATCGGCCTTCCGCCTGGCGAAGTGTTTGTGCATCGCAACGTGGCGAATCTCGTGGTGCACAGCGATTTGAATTGCCTCGCCGTGCTTGATTTTGCGGTCAATGCGCTTGGCGTCGAAGACATCATCGTGTGTGGGCACTACGGCTGCGGTGGCGTGCACGCTGCGCTCCAGCCAACCGAAGGTCGCATCGTCGATCACTGGATCCGACACATTCGTGACATCGCAAAGCACTACAAAGAAGACATCGAGCGTGAGCCAACTGCGACCGCGCAGTCGCGCCGATTGTGTGAACTCAACGTCGCCGTGCAAGTTGTGCACGTACGTGAATCGCCCGTGCTGCTCGCCGCGCGCTCGAAAGGCGTGCAAGTGCACGGCTGGATTTACGACGTCGGCGACGGTCTGCTGCGCGATCTCACTCCGATCGTTGACGAAGTCCGTGCGCTTGAACCTTCGTGCAGGTTGTCGTGAGTCAACACGCGTCACCCCCAGCAACCAACGTCACCCCAGGCAGCGTTCCTTACGGCGCGGATCATCATCGCGTGATTGGTGCTGTTGGCGCGACAGGCATGATCGTCGCCGCGATGATCGGGAGTGGCATCTTCGCGTTGACGGGCCAGTTTGGCGCGTCTGTCGGAACAACGACGAATGTGCTCGCGCCGTGGGTCATCGGCGGCGTACTCGCGTTGTGCGGCGGGCTCACGCTTGCAGAACTCGGCGCGATGATTCCATGTTCCGGCGGAAGTGTGGAATTCGCACGTCGCGCCTTTGGTTCGACCGTCGGATACCTCGTCGCAATGGTGACGATTCTCTCGGGCTACTTCCTGTCGATCGCCGCGGTCGCGTTGCTCTTCGCGCAATACGTCGATGAACTCGTGCCTGCCGATCTCTCCGATCACACGATCGCGGTCGGCACAATCGTGATTGCGTACCTCTCGCAATTGCCTGGGCTTCGTGCCGGCTATGCGTTCAACACCGCACTTTCAGTGCTGAAAATCGCGTTCGTCGCTGTGTTTGTGGTTGCGGGACTTCTTGTTCCCGTGGGTGAGAGACGCGCCGCGCCGCCACCGATGGATGCACCGAGTCTCTTCTCGCCGGCGGTCGCGAGTGCCACGCTCACGGTGAGTTTTGCGTACCTCGGCTGGTCTACCGGCGCAGACATCGCTGGAGATATTCGAAAGCCTGGCCGCAACATCCCGCGCGCGATCATCGCGTCGATTCTGCTTGTGTTCGCGCTCTATCTCGGCGTCAACTTGGTCTATCTCCGCGTCATCGATCCGGCGGCCATGCTCACTCCGGAAGGCAAAGAGCTTCCCGCGATTGGCTCGGTCGCCGCACGACTACTCTTCGGCGAATCCATCGGTCTCGTGATGACAGGCGTCATCGCGCTGCTCTTCTTCTCGACGATCGTGTCGGGAACGATCACTGCGGCACGCATTCTGGAGTCGATGGCGCGAGCGCGCGAAATTCCAGCGTGGACAGGCGTACGACGCAGCGACGGCGTTCCCGCGCGCGCGCTGCTTGTCACGCTCATCGCAAGTGTGATCCCGCTCGCGATCGGCTCACTCGATGAGATTTTCGGCCTTCTCACCGTGCTCGTGAACATCTTCTCATCGCTCTCGGTCG
>JBEIJG010000412.1:0-3202 GCA_040380385.1 Phycisphaeraceae bacterium
AGGTTCTTCCGCTCTTAGAGCAAATCAATCGCGCCAATCGTGCAATCGCACGACTCGTCGAGCCAAGCGTGGTGCATGTGAGCACCATGATGGCGATGCAGCGACGCGCGTTCACCGCGCCGTACGCCTCGAGCGGGTCGGGTTGGATTTGGGATGAAGAAGGTCACATCGTGACCAACGCGCACGTCGTGGAAGGAAGCGATCGGCTGCAGGTGCAGCTCTTCGATGGCGAACTCCGCGAGGCGGAACTCGTCGGCCTTGATCTTCGTTCGGATATCGCGGTCATCAAGGTCGCGCCTGGCGGTTTGCACCCATCGTTGCGCGGCGATTCGTCGCAACTTGAGCAAGGCGACATGGTGTACGCGTTTGGCTCGCCGTTTGATTTCCGCTTCTCGATGTCGTCAGGCATCGTGTCGGGGCTCGGACGCACCGCAGGCCTCGCTGATATCGATTACGAGAACTTCATCCAGACCGATGCCGCGATCAATCCGGGGAACTCTGGTGGTCCGCTGACCGACGTGCGTGGCCGCGTGATTGGCATGAACACCGCGATTGCGACCGGTCGCGGAAACGGCACGGGACAAGGGCAATTCGCAGGGATTGGTCTTGCGATTCCGATGTCGATGATCGAGTCGACGGTGACGCAGATCATCGAAACGGGCGAAGTGCGCAAGGGTTACCTCGGCGTTCGCATGGTGGCGCTCGACGAACTGCGTGTGCGCGGCGGTGACGGCGTTTTCGGTCAAGTGGCCGACGGATTCAAAGGCGACGGCGTGGTGATTTCGGATGTCACGCCGAGCTCGCCCGCCGAGCGCGCGGGCTTCCGCGCAGGCGACGTGATCGTGGCGGCCGATGGGCAGAAAGTCGCGACGAACGAAGGGGTTTCAGCAATCATTTCGTCGCGGAAGCCTGGAAGCGACGTGAAATTCGAAGTGTGGCGCGCCGCGGACTCGGGCGGTGGAGGCGAGCGTATCGAAGTGATCGCGACACTTGCAGAACTTGACTCGAGCGTGAATCTCGCGCCGTATCTCCCCGCCGCGCTTGAGCGTGCGGGCATTGCGAAGTTCGCGACTGCGACTTCCGATCGCGCAAAGAAACTCGGTGTGCCGTTCCGACGTGGCGTCTTGATTGAAGATGCCGCCGACGGATCGGAAATCGCAGAACTCGTACCCGATGGCAGCACGATCACGGCTGTTTTCGAGCAGCCCGTAGGTTCGCTCGATGAGTTCTACACGCGCGTCGCACGCGCGGTGTCTTCGATGGCCGGGCAGCGGCGTGGCATGATTCGGCGCGTCGAAGTGCCGCTTTCGATTACGTGCCCCGACGGCCGCGTCGTGAACATCGCGATTTCCGCACCGTAAGCGCCATCTTGCCGCAGCGTCGCGGACGAACTTCGCTGTTGGTGTCCACGGTTTCTTGAGGTTGGTCTCGGCGGAGCGCCCGTGTACCATCTCGCTCTCGCATGAGCACGAAGGACTCACAACCGATACTCCTCGAGGTCAAGGGACTCAAGACGTGGTTCCCGATTCGTCGCGGCATTCTGCAGCGCACTGTTGGTCACGTGAAAGCCGTCGACGACGTGAGTTTCTTCGTCCGCCGCGGCGAGACGCTCGGTCTCGTGGGCGAATCCGGCTGCGGTAAGACAACCGTGGGCCGCACGCTCCTTCGATTGATTCCGAATTCTGGCGGCGATGTGCGATTCGACGGCAAGGATGTATTCGGCGCCAGCGCCGTGGATATGCGCCGGCTGCGTCGCGAGATGCAGATCATCTTCCAAGATCCAGGCGGTAGCCTCAATCCGCGCATGCGCGTCGGAAGCATCATCGGCGAACCGCTCGAAGTGCACGGACTCACGCAGTCTGCAGACGAAACGCGTGCCAAGGTCGAGGAACTGCTCGTGAAATGCGGCCTGTGGAAGCAGGCTGCGGATCGTTACCCGCACGAATTCAGCGGCGGACAGCGGCAACGGATCGGTATCGCGCGTGCGCTCAGTCTTAACCCGCGGCTGATCGTGTGCGACGAACCGACAAGCGCGCTCGACGTGTCGATTCAATCGCAGATTCTCAATCTCCTCGGCGATTTGCAGGACGAGATGGGGCTCTCGTATCTTTTCATTTCCCACGATATGGCCGTGATTCACCACATTTGCGATCGCATCGCGGTGATGTACAACGGCAAGATCGTCGAAGAGGGCTCGCGCGATGAAATCATCAATCGCCCGAAGCACGAGTACACGCAGGCACTGTTGTCGGCGGTGCCCGAGGCCGATCCGCGACGCAAGCGCGCGCGCATCAAGCTCGCAAACGCGCGGATGTGAGAGCATCGATCGATTTGAACCTCCTGCGCTCACTTGTGGATGCGCGGACGCGCGGTGAGCGGCTACGCTTCGGGAATGCGCGGTAAGTCACTGTTTTGGACAATCGTTGGGGTCTTCGTCTTCTTCGCGGTGACGATGAGCGTGATCTCGTGGAATGTCTTCGCGAACGTGCGAACGACCGCGCACATCACCGACGCACGCCTGCGTGAGCTCGCGTGGTGTGTGCTCGCCTACGCCGACCGGAACGACGCGTTTCCGACAAGTGAAGCGGACCTCCGAGCGTTCGTCGCGGCGCCGGAAGGCGTACCCGCCGCGTTGAAGACCTCGGCGCCCGCGGGTGCGGAGCGCACCTATCCGACGACCCGTGAAGCGATGGGCGCGCCTGTGCCCGCGCCCACGCTCGACGAGTGCTTCGACAGCCTCGAAGTTGAGTGGGGCCTCGCCGGCGACGTGCAGCCGATCCTCCGCTCGAAGGGAAAGCCGACGCTGCAGGGGACGACGACGTCCGTCGGCCAGTGGCTCTTTGCGATGAGCGAGCGGATCCGCGGCGGGTGAGTGGTGTAAGTTCAATCGCAAGCGGCGCTTGCGACAATATTCTGTAAACCAATAAAAAGTATTTTGAGTTTACCGGGGATGTCGCATCATTCTCGATCCGCACGACGTCCGTGCGCCCTCGAGGAGTTGATGAATGTTCAGCCTGCGTCGGTTGGTGGCGTTTGTTGTTGCATCGGTGTCACTGTGCGTGCCTTCGAAGGCATGGAGTGCCGACTCGTTTGTCCCCGATGATTTCGCGACGATCCAAGCCGCGATCAACGCATCAAGCTCGGGCGACACCATCACTGTCCGCCCTGCACCCTACAAAGAGCGGCAGGACATCGGAGGACG
>JBEIJG010000413.1:0-3201 GCA_040380385.1 Phycisphaeraceae bacterium
CGTCTACTTCTTGACGTGCGCCCACGGCGATGCGCTCACGAAGAAGCCGCGCCGGTTCAAGGACTTCGAGGAAGCCCTCCTCTCCTTCAACTTGCCGCACAGCGATCCGCGCAAGATCTCGTTCCACGATCCGATCGAAGTGCGCCTCGCGCGTTTCAGCGAAATCGTGCAAGACCAGAAGAAGGCTGCGGAGCCGATGCCGGCGAATCGCCGCATCGAGACGACAATGGGTCGTCTTCTCTTCAGCGAAATCCTCCCCGACGGGATGCCGTTCTACAACTGCGCCCTCGGTAAGAAGGGTGCAGCGCGCGTGATCGACGACACCTTCGCTCGCAAGGGCAAGGCGTTCACCATCGATCTCCTCGACGCGATGAAGCAACTCGGCTTCCGTTACTCGACGGTGTCGGGTCTCTCCTTCGCGATCACCGATCTTCGCGTTCCCGCCGAGAAGAAGGCTCTCCTCGACGCGACCCAGAAGAAGGTCGACCGCGTGGAGAAGGCGTATCAGGCCGGTGCCATCACCGAGCGTGAGCGTCACAACCAGCTCCTCGACCTCTGGCAGCAGTGCCGCGCGGAAGTCACCGCGAAGCTCGTCGACGCCCTCAAGAAGGATCGTCGCGATGTGAATGGTGCGGAAACCTCGATCGAAAAGGTCGAAGGCGCGAAGTACCTCAACCCCGTGTATCTCTTCTCTGACTCGGGCGCACGTGGTAACGTCAGCCAGATGCAGCAGCTCGCTGGTATGCGCGGCCTGATGGCCAAGCCCAGCGGCGAAATCATCGAGACGCCGATCCGCGCGAACTTCCGCGAAGGTCTGTCGATGCTCGAGTACTTCTCCTCGACGCACGGCGCACGAAAGGGTCTCGCCGATACCGCGCTCAAGACCGCAGACTCCGGTTACCTCACGCGCAAGCTCTGCGACGTGGCGCAATCGGTTGTCGTCCTCGAAGACGACTGCGGTGTGCCGAGCGGCATCCCGAAGAAGGCGATCTACAAGGGTGAAGAAGTCGACGTTCCTCTCCGCGACATCGTGCGCGGCCGAACGAGCGTCGAAACAATCATCAACCCGATCACCGACGAAGTCATCATCAAGCGCAACGAAATCATCACCGATGACATCGCGCGCAAGATCGAAGATCTCGGCCTCACGAGCGTCTACGTTCGTTCGCCACTCACCTGCCAGACCGCCCGCGGCGTGTGCGCGAAGTGCTACGGCCAAGACATGTCGACGGGTAAGCCTGTCGAAATCGGCATGGCCGTTGGCATCATCGCGGCGCAGTCGATCGGTGAACCAGGTACGCAGCTCACCATGCGTACCTTCCACACCGGTGGTATCGCGGCGCGCGGCATTCTCGACAACTCGTACAAGTCGGCGTTCGGCGGTACCGTCGTGCTGCGCGACTGTATGGAAGTCGAAGTTGCGCACGAAGACGGCACGAAGACGATCGTTGCGCTCAAGCGTAACGGTGAAATCCTCGTCAACGATCCGCACGGCCGCGAACTCGAGAAGTTCAAGGTTCCGTACGGCGCGCAACTCTTCGCGAAGTCGGGCGACGTGGTGAAGAAGGGCGTCGTGCTCTGCGAATGGCAGCCGCACGCAACGCCGATTCTCGCCGAGAAGTCCGGTACCGTCCGCTTCAAGGACCTCGTTGAAGACGTCACCTACCGCATGGACACCAAGAAGGGTGCGGGCGAAACGGCTGAGATGATCGTCATCGAGCACACGGGCGAGAAGCACCCGCAGATCACGATCGAAGACGAGACTGGCAACATTCTCGACTTCCACCACCTTCCTGCGAAGGCACGCATCGAAGTCAAGGACGGTCAGAAGATCGCCCAAGGCCAGATGCTTGCTCGTCAGCCGAAGGAAGCTGCGCGCTCCGCCGACATCGTCGGTGGTCTCCCCCGCGTCACCGAAATCTTCGAAGCGCGTATTCCGAAGGACCCGGCTGTCATGGCCGAAATCTCGGGTCGCGTGGAACTGCACTCGGACAAGCGCAAGGGCAAGATGACGATTCGCGTCGTCAGCGATGCTGGTCTTGAGCACGATCACCACGTGCCACAAGGCAAGGCGCTGCTCGTCCACACGGGCGACCGTATCGACGCAGGCGATGCGCTCACTGAAGGACCGCACATCCCCGCAGACATCCTCCGCATCAAGGGTGAAGACGCGCTGTACGTCTACATGCTTGATGAAGTGCAGAACGTGTACCGCGCGCAGGGCGTGCCCATCTCCGACAAGCACATCGAGGTCATCCTCCGTCAGATGCTGTCGAAGGTGCGCGTCTCGAACCAAGGAGATACGGATCTCCTGCCGAACGAAGTCGTCGACAAGTTCGTCTTCCGCGACGTCAACGACGCGTTGGCGCGCAAGATGCGCGTCGAAGACGCGGGCGGCACAAGCCTCCCAGTCGGTTCGCTCGTCGACAAGGACGAGATCCGCGAAGCGAACGTGCTTGCGGAAGCTGAAGGCAAGTCGCCGTGCAAGACCAAGAAGCCACGTCCCGCGACTGCGAAGACGCTGCTCCTCGGTATCACGAAGGCATCGCTCCAAGCTGAGAGCTTCTTGTCGGGTGCGAGCTTCCAAGAGACCACCAAGGTGCTCACCGAAGCGGCGCTCAAGGGCGCCGTCGACGGGCTCCTCGGCCTCAAGGAGAACGTGCTCCTCGGACACCTCATCCCAGCTGGTACGGGCTTCGAGGCGTACTCCAAGGCGAAGGTCAAGCGACTCGTCGATGTCTCGGAGTTCGATGACGAAGCGCAAGCCGCGATGTTTGATGAGGCTGCAATGGAAGCTGAAGCACTCGGCGCTGAGCGCCGCGGCGGCGGCCCAGTCACGACCGTCAAGGATCGCCTCCAGAGCCAAGCCTCTGGTGGGCAAGACGCGATGATCGGTGAGAGCATCTCAGACAGCCTCTGATCTGAGCCACGTCGGCCGAGTTTGAAACGAATCCGACGAAGCACCACGAATAAGCACCATGCAAAAGCACCACGGCCCAGCGCGAGCTGGGCCGTGGTGCTTTTGCATGGTGTTTCTGCGTCTGCCGCGGCTCACTTTGGTGTGGCCAACGAGAGAGCGAGCCAAAGCCACACATCTCGGCCCCCAAAACCATCCAAATGCGATTCACTCGCGGCGAGGCTGACGAAAGCGAGCGAAAGCGGGCACGTGAAGCGCAGCTTCACCAGCCCGCCAGTCGCGAG
>JBEIJG010000414.1:0-3200 GCA_040380385.1 Phycisphaeraceae bacterium
GCACCGATGGCTGCCCGAATGATCCAGCGAAGATCGCGCCGGGCGCATGCGGCTGCGGCGTCAGCGACGTCGACACCGACAACGACGGCACGCCTGATTGCACCGACGGCTGCCCGAATGATCCCGCGAAGATCGAGCCCGGAGCCTGCGGCTGCGGCGTGAGCGACGTCGACTCCGACAGCGACGGCACACCTGACTGCAACGACAACTGCCCAACAGATCCAAACAAGACAGATCCTGGTATCTGCGGCTGCGGCGTCAGCGACACCGATCTCGACCTCGATCGCGTGACCGATTGCGACGACAACTGCCCGACCATTGCAAACCCCACGCAGGGCGACTGCAACGAAGACGGCATCGGCGACGCCTGCGAGATCGCAAACGGCGCTCCCGACTGCAACGCGAACGGCATCCCCGACACTTGCGATATCGCGAGCGGCTTCTCTGCGGACATCGATCTGAATGGTGTGCCCGACGAATGCCGCGCGGACTGCAACGCGAACGGCATCCCCGATGCGTACGAGATTGAAGAAGGTCTTCAGCCCGACTGTAACGCGAACGGCATCATCGATTCGTGCGATGTCGCAACTGGTCGTGCCGATGTGAACGAGAACGGCGTACCCGACTCGTGCGAACTCGCACGCGGCGACTTCGACTTGAACGGCATTGTCGACGGTCCTGACCTCACGATCTTCCTCGGCGCATGGGGCGAGACATCACCAAGTCCGATCGATCTTAATGGCGACGGCATCGTCGGCCCTGAAGACCTCACGATCTTCCTCGGTAACTGGGGAACGACCGTCGAGGGCGGCGGCGGCGAATGACCGCAACGCTGGAGCAATACGACATCTGACACCGCGTAGGGCCGTCTAACTTCGCGTGAGGATCAATCTGGTGCCGCGAATCGTATGACGTTGCGTGACGTCGCGTGACACTGCGTTACGCCGTACGTGCGCAGACATCTCGCACAATCTCCGCCGCACGCCAGACTTCGTCGAAGGTGTTGAAGAGCGGCGCGGGCGCGAGCCGCACGATGCCTTCACCTGCAACACCACGTCCCGACTCGCGATAGTCGCACATCAATCCAGAAGCCTTGAACGCTTCGTAGCGTGCGTGCGCATTCTTCCCGATGAGGAGCGAAAGTTGTGCGCCGCGTTGCCACGACGCCGTGGGTGTGATGATTTCGACGCCCGGAATCTCGCGCAATCGATACTCAAGGAGCGCCGTCATGCGCACGCTTTTTACTCGCAGCTGTGCGATGCCCGCGCGATCAAACTCCGCGAGGCTCGCGATGAGCGGCAGCGTCGAAAGAATCGGCGGATTCGAGAGACTCCATGCGTCGGCACGCGCGACCGGCGCAAACCGCGGCTCCATGCGGAATCGCGTGTCAGGGTCATTCCCCCACCAACCGCCGTGTCGCGGAAGATCGAGATCGCGCACGTTGCGATCGTGTATGAACGCGCCAGCAACCGCACCGGGGCCAGAGTTCACGTACTTGTACGAACACCACACCGCGAAATCGCACTGCGATGCGTGCAACGCAAGATCGATGTTGCCCGCAGCATGTGCGAGATCCCAGCCGCAACGCGCACCGACCGCGTGTACGGCGCGCGTCAGTCGCGCGAGGTCAAACGCCTGCCCTGTTCGATACTGCACACCCGGAAGCATCGCGAGCGCGAGCGTGTCACCGAGCGCTGCGATACGCGCTTCGACATCTTCTTCGCGCAACGTCCACTCACCTTCGCGCGGCGCAAGTTCGATCACTTCGACTTCTGGATCGAGGCCGCGCGCAGCGACGTGCGTCATCACCGCGTAGGTATCGCTCGGAAACGCGCCCTTTTCGACGACCAGTTTCGTGCGTCGGCCTTCGGGGCGATAGAAGGTCGTGAGCATGAGATGCAAGTTCACGGTGAGCGTGTTCATCGCGACGACTTCGTGCTCAAGCGCACCGACAAGTCGTGCAAGTGGCGCACGAAGTTGTTCGTGGTAACTGAACCACGGACGACGCGCACCCATGTGACCGGCAACTCCAAAGTGCGCCCAGTCATCGAGTTCTTCTTGCATGAGGGCGCGCACGGCGTGCGGCATCGGACCGAGCGAGTTGCCGACGAAGTAGATGAGGTCGGTCCGCATGGTGGGCAGCGCGAATCGTGCGCGGAGCGGCGCAAGTGTGTCGGACGCATCGAGCGCGCGGGCGAAGTCTCGATCGTGCGATAGATCGGCAGCCGTGAGCGGTTGCGGAGGAAGTGCGGGCACGGAGGCGGAAGCGGCGGAACTCACGGTCATGTGCGGAGCCTACCCGCCGACTCCTCTTTGGTGCACGGCACGTGCCAAGCAGTGCACGGCACAGAACGGCACGTGCCAGGCACGTCCTGGCACCAATCAAACCCACCACGATGGACTGGGCTTCTCCGCGCGCCAACCACGTGTTCAACGCGTGTTACGAGATGCTTGCCTGACATACAGAGCGTGCACGGCACGTGCCAAGCAGTGCACGGCACAGAACGGCACGTGCCGTGCACCAATGAAAGTGGGTCATTCCCCCGCCGCGCGAATCGCCTGCTCGATGCGCTTCCGCGCCACCGTGGGCATGCGGTCATCGAGTTCTGCGCACGCGTTCTGCCCAAGATCAAGCTCCGCGAACACCAATCTGCACCGCTCGCACATGACCTCGCGGCCGATCGGGAATCCGCGACCCTCATCCATCGCCGCCAACTTCGCCTGCAACAAGTCAAAACAAAGTTGTCGGTCGTACTCCGGCGCTGGTGCCTTGCGGGTCGGAAGGCCGTCGTTGAGTAACTTCCGCAACGCGAGCCGCGCGCGGTGAATCCTCGTCTTTACCGTCTCGAGTTTCAACCCAAGTGCTTCAGCGCATTCCTCAAGCGGCATCTCGAGAATGTCCTTCATCACGAGCGGCACGCGATATTGCGGCGGAAGTTGCAGGATGCCCGCTTGCACGATTTCGCGTGCTTCCGCCCGCATCAGCGGATCCGCTGGCTGCTTGCGATCGATCGCGAGGTCGATCGACCCTCCGTCGCGCATCGGCGAGAGGTCGCTGAAACTCTTCATCGCCGATCGCTTCGTCGTGCCATCTTTGCGGCGGCGAAATCGACGCTTCGCCGCGCGCGCCGCGATCGCGTAGAGCCACGTGCCAGGATCAGCGCGCCCTTCAAACGTCTCCCACCGACGAAACGCCTGCA
>JBEIJG010000415.1:0-3194 GCA_040380385.1 Phycisphaeraceae bacterium
CCTCGCGAGATGGAACGGTGTTGGTTGGGTTGCGCTCGCGGCGTGGGTGGATAATTGGGTGAACGCGCTCGCGGTGCTGCCAGATGGAGATCTCGTCGCGGGAGCGTACTTCGACATCATCGCTGGGATGAGCCACAACAACATTGGCCGGTGGAATGGAGCGAACTGGTCTCCGCTCGCTTCCGGTATGAACGGGACAGTATCGGCGCTTACGGAGTTGCCGAACGGCGATCTCGTGTTCGGAGGACAGTTCACCTCCGCCGGTGGAATCAGCGCACAGGCGATTGTTCGATGGGACGGCACATCGTGGAGTCGATTCACCTCTGGAATGGGTGGGTTGGGAATCAATAATCCAGCCGTGCGCGCTCTGTGCGTGCTCGCAAACGGCGAACTAGTGGCCGGAGGCCTATTCACACTCGCTGGTGGAGTCGCAGCCAACTACATCGCGCGCTGGGATGGAGCGACTTGGTTGCCGATGGGATCCGGTGTCAACGGAGTTGTCGGTGCGCTCCTGCGACACTCTTCCGGTGCGTTGTTCGCGGGCGGGACATTTACGACAGCGGGCGGAGTGTTGGTCAACTCCATCGCGCGATGGGATGGGTTGTCGTGGTCGCCGCTCGGAACAGGATTGAACGGTTCCGTAAGCGCTCTCGTCGAGTGCTCCAACGGCGACGTCATTGTCGGCGGTGCATTCACAACGGCTGGTGGAATTGAGGCAAACCGAGTCGCTCGATGGGACGGCGTGTCGTGGTCGCCGCTCGGCTCGGGGTTGAATGGATCAGTGAATGCAGCGATCGAGCTGTCTGACGGGACTCTCGTGGTCGGTGGATCGTTCACTGCAGCAGGAGGGGTCATCGCGAGCCGTCTCGCGCGGTGGGATGGTCGTACTTGGAGTGCGCTTGGCGCGGGAGTCAACGGCAGCGTCCGAACGCTCGTCGAACTCCCTAATGGCGAACTCATCGCGGGCGGTCAGTTCACTGCGACAGGAACAACGACGGTGAACCGAATCGCCCGTTGGACGGGGAGCACATGGCTGCCACTCGACGTGGGGGTCTCAAGCAACGTAACCACGCTGCCGTCGGTCCACTGTCTGTGCGTACCGACAAATGACGAGCTCATCGTTGGTGGCGACTTTACCAGTGCGAGCGGACTTCCGTCAGGATACTGGGCTCGTTGGACTATCAAAGGAATTCCCTGGGCGGCAGAGCAGCCACAACCTCAGTTCGTCGGTACGGGCCAGTCGCTCACGTTACGAGCGACTTGCATCACGGGCTACAGTTTTGGCGATGTGGTTTCGTTTCAGTGGCGGCGGGACGGTCTTGGGATCACCGATGGATCTGGGGGCGCTTCGAGGGGCGGCGGCACTGTGTCGGGAGCCAGTGGCAAGCTCTCCGAGAGCGACCTTTCATGCACGTTGATGATCACTGGTGCGCAGTTGTCAGATACGGGACAATATGACATCGTGCTTTCAAATGGATGTGGCGAATTCGCCTCCGATGCGGCGATGGTGTCGGTCGTTGTTGGATGCCCAGCTGACCTCGACAATGACGGGGAGGTTGGTGCGGCGGATCTGGCCCGACTGCTCGTCGGTTGGGATTCAGCGGCGAGCGATGTCGATGGAGACGGAACTACGAATGCGGCGGATCTCTCGGCGCTTCTCGCCTCGTGGGGAGCGTGTGAGTGAGTGCCGATCGGCGCGGCACCTACGCCATCACGCCCTGCACGACTTTCCCCGCGATATCCGTGAGTCGGTAGTGTCGGCCCTGGTAGCGGAAGGTCAGGCGCTCGTGATCGACGCCCAAGAGATGCAGAATCGTCGCGTGCAGGTCGTGCACGTGGACGCCGCCGTCGACCACGTTGTAGCCAAAGTCGTCCGTCGCGCCGTGTACGTGGCCCGCCTTCACGCCGCCGCCCGCCATCCAAATCGAAAACGCGCGCGGGTGGTGATCGCGGCCGTAGTTGTCGGCGGTCATCTGCCCCTGGCAGTACGTCGTGCGGCCAAACTCGCCGCCCCAGACGACGAGCGTGTCTTCTAAGAGCCCGCGCCGTTTCAAGTCCATCACAAGCGCCGCCGACGCTTGATCGGTCTGCCGACATTGATGCGACAAACCACCAGGCAAACCGCCGTGCTGATCCCAACCTTGGTGGAAGAGCTGCACAAATCGCACGCCACGCTCGATGAGTCGTCGCGCGAGTAAGCAGTTCGCCGCGAACGTGCCAGAATCGCGCGAGCCCGGCCCGTACAACTCGAAGGTTTCATCGGACTCGCCCGAAAGATCGCTCGCTTCCGGCACGCTTGCCTGCATGCGATAGGCCATCTCAGCTTGCGCGATGCGCGCGTCGATCTCGAAATCGCCTTCGCGCTTGAGCGCATCACGGGACATCGCGGCAAGCGTATCGAGCATCGCGCGGCGCGCGTGCGGCGAAACACCTTCCGGATTCGAGAGCGCAAGAACCGGCTCTTTCCCCGAGCGAAACTGCACACCTTGGTGTTCGCTCGGCAAAAACCCCGAGCCCCACAGTCGCGCGTAGAGCGGCTGATCGCGCGATGCGTCCTTCGATACAAGCACAATGAAACTCGGCAGATCTCGATTCATCGAGCCCAGTCCGTAGCTCATCCACGCGCCCATCGATGGGCGGCCTGCGATCTGATGTCCAGAGCAGAAGAATGTGATCGCGGGATCATGATTGATCGCTTCGGTATGCATGCCGCGCACGACGCAGATGTCGTCGGCGATCTTCGCGGTGTAGGGCAGCACGTCACCCAACTCGATCCCCGCACGGCCGTAGCGCTTCGCACCGGTGAAGCTGCCGGCGATCGGCAAAACCGCTTGATATCCGCTCATTCCCGTGAGTCGCTGTCCTGCGCGCACACTCTCGGGAAGCGGTTGGCCGTGCATGTCACGTAAGCGTGGCTTCGGATCGAGCGTTTCGAGGTGTGACGGCCCACCTGATTGAAAGAGATAAATCACACGCTTGGCACGCGGGGCGTGATGAGGCGCGACCAGCAGTGGACCTGCCTCTTGGTTGCCGTTCGATGCGTGCGTCGCGCGCCCGCCAAGAATGTCGCCAAGCGCCGCTGCCCCAAGCCCAAGCGCGGAAGCGCCGAGAAAGTGTCGACGCGATGGACGCATGAGTTCGTCGTAGTTTGGCGGGATTTTGTAGGCGTTTTGATCGTTCATCGCGACATCACC
>JBEIJG010000416.1:0-3190 GCA_040380385.1 Phycisphaeraceae bacterium
CCAGCATTGCAATCGCGGTCGCAGTGATCGCCGTTGCCCACGACGGATTTTGGCGGATCCAACGTATGGCGCGTTCGCCGCGCGACTCGGGCCTCGCGCGCACCGCACGTCCATCGAGAAACGCGCGCAAATCGTCGGCGAATTCTGCCATCGTCGCGTATCGCTTGTCGCGGTCTTTCGCGATAGCCTTCGCAACGATCGCTGCGAGGTCGCGCGGGATGTTGCGATCGATGCGATCGACAGGGACAGGTTCGGTCGCTCGAATGATGCGCGCCGCGTCGAAGTAGAGGTGACGCGGAATCTCATAGGCACGCCGCCCGACAAGTGCTTCGTAGAGGATTGTGCCGAGTGCGTGAATGTCGACGCGCGTATCGATTTCGGCCGAAGCGAGTTCGAACTGCTCAGGCGCCATGTATGCAGGCGTTCCGATCAGTGCGCCTGCAAGCGTTTCGTGTGCGCGCGGCGCCTCCTCACCAAAGATGCGCGCAACACCGAAGTCGATGATGCGAGGAGTTCCGTCGGATGCGACGAGGATGTTGGTCGGTTTGAGATCGCGATGGATGAGTCCACGGCGATGCCCATGTTGCATGCCATCGCAAACCTCCGCAAGACACGCGGCAATCTCTCGCGGTGTGCGTTGTGAAGCTCGCGCCCAGTCGACGAAATTCGTCGCATCGGTGACACGCTCCATCACGATGTATGGAAGTTCAAGACCCTCGCGGCGCGCGATCCCCGACGCGTAGATCCGCACAATCGCTGGATGCTCGAGTCGGGCGAGGGCTGCAGCTTCGGTTTGAAATCGCCGCACGTGGCTGGCGCGCGCACTTGCTGCACGCAGCACTTTCACCGCGACAGGCCGCGGCGGTTCGACCTGCTCGGCAGCGAAAACCGTACCGATGCCGCCGCGACCAAGCACGCCTGTGAGCCGACAACCACCAACGATCTCGCCCACGAGCGGTTCGCCGACATAGGGATCGTGCAAATCATCATGCGACTTGTTCGATGCATCGCCCGCGGCGGAGCCCGACGCCTGCTCGACGGGCGTGATGGTGTCGGTTGGATATTCCGGATCCGGGAGCGCCTCGAGCAACTCGCGGAGTTCGCGCGCGCGGTCCTCGTGGCGGGCCGCGAGGCCGTCGAGGAAACGAGCGCGCTCGTCGGGAGTCATCGAAAGTACCGCGTCGAGTAGATCGACGATCACGTCATACTTTGATGCTTGGACGGTCGCCGCCGTTTCGCTAGCGCGCGCAGCGTTGTGCATGGACTCGCTCCCGAGATGCGAAGAGTTCGAAGAGTCGCGCTGCTCATCTGCGCCATTTGATTCGACTGCAGACATCACGCACCGCCTTTCGTGCTCGACGCTGCGTCGTTGTTGTTGCTGCGGTTGTCGCTGCGACCCTCATTGCCAACCTCGTTGCCACCCTCATTGCCAACCTCGTTGCGACCCTCGTTGCCACCCTCGTTGCGACCCTCGTTGCCACCCTCGTTGCCACCGCCGGGCTTCTGCTCGCGCGAGATATCGCGAAATCGCTTCTTCAGCGCACGACGCAAAATCGCGCGGCCCGCATTCCAGCGCTTACTGACCGTGCGCGGGGCGATTCCGAGAATGTTCGCGGTGTCTTCGAGGCTCAGCGCTGCCATGTGCCGCAGCCATACGACGTTCGCGAGATCGGGCGCATCCATTTGCAGCTTGTCGAGTTCATCGAACAGCGCAGGTGTGACTTCGCGCAGGGCTTGATCGAAATCGGTGAGCGGCGCAAGGCTCGGGAGATCGCTCGCAACATCGGTCAACGGCATGGTCGCCGCGCCGCCGCCACGCTTCAGTCGATGGGTGGTGCGGTGCCAATCGATCAAGAACTGCGCCATGGCCCGCGCGAACGATCCGAAGAAGTGCGCGCGACTGTCCCAAGAAGGATCGGTTGGGGACGCGAACCTCGCCTCACCGCCCCCGCCCGCGGCACGGCTGGCGAAGGTCTTGAGGAACGCCTCGTGAATGATGGTGGTCGGGCTCGGTGTCGAGCGCTGCGGGTACCCCGCGCGAATCCCCCGCGCCATCACGTGCAGTTCGTCGTACGCGGCGCGCCAAACGACGCGCAGCGATGCTTCGTCACCGGCTCGTGCTTGCACGAGTAGCACGGTGAAATTCTCTTCCGTCGGACCTCTACTTTCCACCATGACGGAAATGTAACGAAGATAGCGTTTTCGTGAGAGATCACATACCACATTCGGTGTGTGCGGTTGACTTCTCGGGCGTCGGGTTTGGAGCGGCGGGCATGGGCTGGGTGCGAGCCGCGGGCGGCGAAACCGGTTTTCGCGTCGCGCGCTCTCTGGAGAGTTGCGCGTTCGAATCTGCGAGTGCGCGAGAGAGCGCTTCGATCGACATCAAGCGCAGCGCAGCGAAGTTCGCCTCTCCCGCGAGATCGCGCTGTTCACCCACATCTTCCGCGAGGTTGTAAAGCTCGATGCGCGTGGCGTCGCGCGTCTCTTCGGGCGAAGTCTCCGACAAGCTCGAATCCCTCGCTTCGTCGTGAAACCAAATCAACTTCCAATCGCCGACGCGCACCGCGCTGAAGGGCTCGATACCCGGCCCCTGCGGACCCCAATCGTGCGGCTGATGAAAGAGCATCGTGCGATCTGCGGGCGCGGGGCCGCCGCGCCAATAGTTTGAGAGGTCGACGCCGTCGATCGCGCGGCCCGTGGGAACTGACGCGCCCGCGAGTGCCAGAATCGTTGGGTAGAGATCGGTGCCGATGATCGGCGCAGTACGCGGCGCTGCTTCGTACGGAATACCAGGGCCCGCGACGACGAACGGCACGCGCAGTCCGCCTTCGTAGGCAGAACCCTTGCCCGAACGAAGCGGCGCGTTGTGGGTGTGGGCGCGCGCGCCATCGGGCGCCGTGCCTCGCGCGTGCGCCGAGAGCCCGCCGTTGTCGGAGGTGAAGATGAAGATGGTGTCGTTGAGGACGCCCAGTGACTCGCAGCGTGCGACGATCTGGCCAAGCGCATCATCGACCGCCGCGATCATCGTGGCGTACGCGCGCTCGATCGGGTCGAGATCGGGGTAGTCGGCCGCGAACCGCGGGTCTTCCATGATGGGCGTGTGAACGCCGTACGGACAGAAGTTGAGGAAGAAGGGCCTCTGCTCTGCGACCGCGGCCGTGATGGCGCCGCACGCCTCGCGCGCGAGCGC
>JBEIJG010000417.1:0-3176 GCA_040380385.1 Phycisphaeraceae bacterium
CGTTCAGCGGCGAGGAGACGCAAGTCTCGCTCATCGGCGAACTCGACATCGCTTCGGGCGCGACCGTGTCGCTCGTCGACAACTTCAACAACGCCCCCGGCAAGTCGGCCGAAGTCGTCTACGCGCGCGGCCTGACCGTGAAGCCCGGCGCGACGCTCGTGACGAACGGGATCCGTGTGATCACCCGCAACGCGCTCATCGAGGGCACGGTCGACGATCCGTCGAACATCTGCGTCGTCGTCGACACGCCCGACCCGGACATCAACGGTGACGGCCTCGTGAACGGCATCGACCTCGCGTTCATCCTCACCTACTGGGGCTCGAGCGCGCCGATCGCGGACCTGAACGACGATGGCATCGTCGGTGGCGCCGATCTGACGATCGTCCTGAGCGGTTGGACCAGCTAAGCGGCGGCGACGAGTTGAGCGACGGCGAGCGCGAAGGACCGACCATTCGCCCGAATTCGCCGTCTGAATAACGGCACCCACACGCGAGCGGCTAGATTGCCCGCGTGCCGGTAATTCTCGAACCGACCCCAGAGAACATTGCAAAGTGCGCCGAGCGTCTGCGCTGGGGCCTGCCCGTCGCGTTTCCGACAGAGACGGTCTACGGCCTCGCGTGCGATGCGCGAAGCGAGGCTGCGGTGGCTGAGGTCTATCGCATGAAGCGGCGGCCATCGTCGAATCCGCTCATTGCGCACGTCTCGAGCGTTGCGATGGCGAAGGAAGCCGTCATCGGCTGGGACAAACGTGCGGACAAACTGGCGGAAGTGTTCTGGCCGGGACCACTCGCGATGATCTTCAACCGGCGGAGCACGATCTCGGCGCTCTCGGTCGGTGGACGCACGTCGGTCGCCGTGCGTATCCCATCGCATCCGGTTGCACAGGCGCTGATTGAAGCCTTCGGTTACCCAATCGCGGCACCGAGCGCCAACCGCTCCGGCCGCATCTCGCCGACGACCGCCGCGCATGTCGCCGAGGAGTTTGCCGACATCGCCGATCTTCCGATCCTTGATGGCGGTGCCTGTGAAGTCGGCCTCGAGTCGACGGTGCTCGACCTCTCTCGCGCGCGACCGATGATCTTGCGCCCGGGCGCGATCAGCGCGAAAGATCTCGAACCATTCCTTGGCCCCGTCGCGGCGCCAATGCTGGGAACGCAGGCCGGAAGCCCGGGCACCGCCGCCTCGCATTACGCGCCGACCACGCCGACCGAGCTCGTGGTCGCGAGCGATCTCGCGGCGCGGCTCGCGCGTGAAACAGGCCGGATCGCTGTTGTCGCGTTCGCTGGAACTCCCGTCGCGACGCCGCACGAACTCTTCCCGCTGCCCCGCCACGCCGCGTCGTATGCGCAACTCCTCTATGCCACGCTTCGCCGCGCCGACGCCTCAGGCGCCGCGCTCATTCTGATCGCGCTTCCGGATGAAACGGGCGGCATTTGGGACGCGGCACACGACCGCATCCGCCGCGCCGCCGCGAGACGTCCGGCAACTGCCTCGTGAGGCGAGTGCGGTTCGCACGCTCCAAAAAGTTCAGGACTCGAACTTCTCAATACTCGGCTTTTTGCGGCGCAATCGCATCAAGCTCGATGCGATTCGCCTCGAGCCCCGTACCCATCGCACGCTGCAGTGCGGCGATCGCGCTTTGGTATCCAACAAGCGACGCGAAGTACGCGTCTTCTGCCGCGGCCAAACCATTCTGGAGTTGGAACTTCAGCTGCAGGAACTCGGGCGTGAGCGCCGCGAGCGTCTTCTCATCGACGAGGAGCGCACGCAGATTTTCCGCCTGCGCGAGACGGAACGAGCGATTCTGTTCGACGAGTTCGCGATACGCCACGCAATCGGTCAGCGCGTTTTTCACAGAGAGCACCGTGCCTTGCACGGCTTGCTCATATGCAACGACTGCTTGCGAACGACGCAAACGCGCGACGCGGTAGGCCGCTTCCGGCGCGCGATTTCCGATCGCTTGGCTGAAACGCAAACCGGCGGCGTAATCGATGAAGTCGCCGCTACCGATGTCGGAGTACGAACCGCCGAAATCGCCGTCGAGGCCGAACCACGACATGCTCGCCGCCAAATCGAGTTGCGGGAGTCGGCCGTTGTCGGTGACCGTTACGCCGATCGACGTCGAGTCGATCGCGATGAGCGCCTGTTGAATCGCGGGAGCCTTCGTGATCGCCGTCTCGATCGAGCGCTTGAGATCGGCCTCAAACGCCGCGTCACTCGGGACATCCGCGGGCACGACATCGACTTCGCCGCCGACAGGAAGCGTTGGATCGTTGAGCAGCACCTTGAGCGTGTTGCCGGCTTCGCTCAAGCGCCGCCGCGATTCGATCACAAGCGACTTGCGGCTTTCGACCGTGGCGACCGCGTTCGCATATTGCGCGAGCGTTGCGTCAAACTCGCGGCGCTTCGCGAGTACGTCGCGCACCTCCACCCCGACTTTCACAAGCCACTCGGCGCTGACAAGTCGCGCACGCGCGGAAACCAACTGCCAGTACGCTTGTTCGGTTTTCGCCACGATGTCGAGCAGTCGTCCTCGGGTCGCTTCACGCGAGGCGCGATCGTTGTTCTCCGCCAGGCGAATTTGCGCGAGTGCAACGTCTTCACCAAAGCCACGCAAGAGCGGCTGCGTCACGCCGAGGACCACCGCGCTCTGCCACGCCGGATCCGGCACGTAGAGATTGCTGTCGAGGTTGTCGATGTAATTCGTCGCGGCGGCGATACTCACCGCGCCGCCCGATTCGAGCGCCTTGTTCAGCCCTGCGTCGAAGTTCCAATTGCGCTGGTTCGAGACGTTCGGAATGACGGGCTCGGTGGTTCCTGGGAAGAGAATGCCGACCGACGGCTCATTCACGCGATCCCAACCGAGGCCCGCACCAACAACCCAATCGAACGCGGCTTCTGCGCGAATGATGTCCTGCTCGGTCACCGACTCTTCCAGCCGCGCCGTCTGCACATCGAGGTTGTTGCGCACTGCGGCGTCGACCGCCTCGCGCAGGGAGAGCATGACGCGGCGCGGGGCTTCCGCCGTCAGCGGCACGACACCCTCGACCGTCGAACCGAGTTGCGCCGATTGGGGCCCGATCGCGTCGAGTTCCGTGCGCCGCGCAGAGAGCATGCGGTCGACATCCGACTCGCGACGCTCGACTTTGGGTGCGGGCGCTCCCGAAAGCGTGTC
>JBEIJG010000418.1:0-3175 GCA_040380385.1 Phycisphaeraceae bacterium
CCGATTTCGAGTTGTTGTTGACCTGTGCTACCGATCTGTCCATTCGGGAGCGCCGCTCTTCGCACGACGCGCGAAACTCATGCGAAGAACGCGCGACCATAGGCGACTTGCTCGCTCACTGCGGGCACTGGCCCCACGCCGCGAGCAGCAGCGAAAGATCCGCCGCATCCACGAATCCATCTCCGTTGATATCCGCGCCACCCGATGGGTCTCCCCATGTCGCGAGAAGGAGCGACAAATCGGAAGCGGTCACGAAGCTGTCTCCGTCGATATCGGCTGGACAAGGATCACTGCCGCCGCCCGCATCAAGTTCGATGACCGCGATGTGCGGGTAGCCCGAGCCCGCGTCGTTGAGATCGTTCCACTTGCCAGTTGAACCGAGCATTTCGGCGAAGTCCTCGACGCCACCCGAGTTGTTTGGCTCGCCTGCATTCCAGTTGGTGTACTTCGCTGGCGTTCCGTCGGACCACGCATACGAACCCTCGACGTTGACATCGGAGAATCCGATCCAAATGCGTCGATCGACGCCGCCGAGATTGCGGAAATTCTGCCACACAAAGTCCTGTTCATCGGCATCACCAATCGAAACGAGATGACCACCGAGCGAGACGCCAAGTGCTTCGGCAGCAGTCCATGTTGTCGCACTCACGGCCACATATCGACGACCAGTCGCTTTGTTGGTGACATCGCCAAGCAGCGCAATCGGCGAGATCACAATCGCGCCTGATCCCATGCCGGTCGTCGTCGTGTTGTAGTACGAACCCACGCGAATCAGGTACTCCGCACCGGCTTGTGCGGTGAAGGTCGTTCGCGACTGCGTGGCACAATTGTCATCGATGCATGCGATCACCGGTGCGCTGCAATCTGGCCCACCGTAGACGGCGATCTTGGTGTCGAGCGTCGTCTGCGAGCAACTCGCCACGTCGACGACAAACGTTTCTGGCGCACGGAATCGGAACCAGACGTCGTTGTAAATGTTCTGGTTGCTGAAGAAGTTGCAAAGCACGTCCGCAGCACCATCGGTTGTTGCACCGACAGTGCTAAAGGCATACGTTCCGTAGCCCTTGATGAATTCTGCATCGGCGCAGTTGTCCGCGCCTTGAGCGAGTGCAACGTTGGCGATGGCGAGCGTGGTAGCGACCGAAAGAGCGAGACCGTTGCGAGCGTGCAGCATGAAGTGGATTTCCTACGATGGCTCGGCGCGGTCGTGCCGAAGTGAGGCCCCTCACGTCTGAACAGTCGCGACCGCGAACCAACGTCCGACAAGTTCGTCTGTTTGTAAACAAATGCAAGCAATTCGTTTGTCTTCGCGCGAAATTCCGACCCAACCCACGTCGAATCGCAGATTTGCCCTGCCAAATCGCTGATTCTCGCAATCCCTGCTCGCCAATGACCGTTCAGAGTCTGGAGAATCGACTCATGCGACGCACGCTCGACGCACTGCCCCTCGCGATCCTGACAACCTTCCTCACGACCTCCGCGGCCATCGCGCAGTCGATGGACGAGATGTCCAAAACAGACACTCCCGCTGTAATGACCGGCGACATGACTGGCGACATGACGAGCGACGAGGGCGACGCGATGTCAGCACCTCCGGCTGCGACCGCGCTCACCGCCGACGAGGTCAAATTCTTCGAGTCGAAGATTCGCCCGATTCTGATCGCGAATTGCTACGGCTGTCACTCGACGTCCGCAGGGAAATCAAAAGGCGGCCTCAAACTCGACACGCGCGAAGCGAGCCTCAAAGGTGGCAAATCAGGTCCCGCGATTGTGCCGAGCGACGTTGACTCGAGTCTGCTGATCCGCGCGGTGCGCTACCACGACGCTGACTACGAAATGCCGCCAGCGGGCAAGTTGCGCGATGAAGAAATCGCGCTGCTTGAGCAATGGGTTGCGATGGGTGCTCCCGATCCTCGAAGCGAATCAGAAATGGCGCTTGGTGCATCGCCCGGTACCGCGAAGCGTTGGACCGCTCAAGAGATCGCCGCCGGCAAGAACTCGCACTGGTCATATCGGCCGATCGTGGCACCCGCGGTTCCCTCGCTCGCGGCAGTTGGAAGCGCTGGCGCCAATACCGCCGCGAAAGATTGGAACGGCGCCGCATGGTCGACGACGCCCATCGATGCCTTTATCGCCGCCACACTTCTTGAGCGCGGCCTTTCACCTGCTTCACCCGCCGATCGCCGCGAACTCCTTCGCCGCGCGAGTTTCGATCTCATCGGACTTCCGCCGACCGCGCAAGAAATCGAACGCTTCGAGAAGGACTCCTCGCCCGACGCGTTCGCGAAGGCGATTGATCGCATGCTCGCGAGCCCGCAATTCGGAGAGCGCTGGGGACGCCACTGGCTCGACATCGCCCGCTACGCCGAATCGAGCGGAAAGGAAGCGAACACGCTTTACCCGCATGCGTGGCGCTACCGCGATTACGTGATCGAGAGTTTCAACGAAGACAAGCCGTACAACGAGTTTTTGATCGAGCAACTCGCGGGCGATCTCCTCCCTGCGAGGGACTCCGCCGAGCGCGCCGAACATCTCGTCGCAACGGGCTATCTCGCGATGGGCACGAAGAGCCACAACGCGCGCGGCAAGCCGCAGTTTCAAATGGATCTTGCCGACGAGCAGATCGATGCGGTGACGCAGGGCATGCTCGGGCTCACCGTCGCGTGCGCGCGCTGCCACGACCACAAGTTCGATCCGATTCCGCAGAAGGACTACTACGCGGTCGCGGGGATATTCCTCTCCACGGAGACGCGTTACGGCACGTTCGAAGGTGCGCAGAATAATCATGCTTCGGGCTTGATCGAACTGCCCGATGACTCTGGGCTTCCGCTTGGACCGTCGATGCGGCAGCAGCAGGTTTCACTCATCGCCGCGGCCGAGGAGCGTGTCAGTGCAGAAGCGGAGAAAGCCGCGGCCGTCATCGCCGAAGCGCAAGCAGCGCGACGTCGCGGCGAAGAAGTTCCTGCGAATCTTCAGCAGCAAGTGGTACGAGCGCGCGCCACGCGCGGCACCGCCGCCAACCTCAGCGCGATACTTGATCGCTTCGACGAGAAGGGCGCGCCGACGATGGATAACCTTGTCGCGATGGGCGCGAGTGAACGCGAGCGTGCGTTGAACGCACGGCTTCTCGATCGCGGTGAACTCGATAAGCCCGGCGAAGTCGTCCCGCGCGGGC
>JBEIJG010000419.1:0-3167 GCA_040380385.1 Phycisphaeraceae bacterium
GGGTATGCGCACCTGGTCCTTCACGAGAAGGAACGAACCGATGAACGGATCGAGTTCGAAGAGCGCGACGCCGTTGCCGGTCGTGAGTACGAAGATCGTCGACGATCCGTAGAGCACGTATCCAGCCGCGACCTGCTGCGTCCCGGGCTGACACACCGTTTCTTGCGCATCACGAATCGCCGGATCGTTGCGAAGAATCGAGAAGATCGTCCCCACGCCGACGCCCGTGTCGAGATTCGAACTTCCGTCGAGCGGATCAAAGAGCACGCAATACTTTCCGCCTTCGTTGCCGCGGCGCAGAATGCTCGGCTCGTCATCCTCCTCGCTTGCGAGTACCGCAACCGACGCCCGCGTACCGAGGCATCGCATGAGCGCCTTGTTCGCGATGACGTCGAGTTTCTGCTGCTCTTCGCCCTGCACATTCACTTCGCCGAAACGCCCAATCGCACCCGAAAGCCGCGCGCGGCGCACGTGGTTCGCGATCGATTTCGCCGCGAGCGAAATCGCGCTAATGATCCACGTGAAATCGCCGCTCGCCGAGGGGTGCCGCGCCTCCTCCAAGAGGATGTGGCTCTGGAGGCTCATCAGATTGTCGGAGAGGTCGTTGTGTGGCATAACGGGCTCGCGCAGAGTGCCTTCGCAGAAGGCGGACGGAGGGCCAAGTCGAGCCGCGGCAGCCGTCGCCGCGGGGTCGCTATCATCGGCGCCCCCACGGGGGTTCGTGCAGACGAAACGCCCCATTGGTTTCGTGACAGATTTCTGGGCCACTGACGGCCCGCTCCCCTCAACTCGGTAGCCCTACGCGGGAACTCCCATCGCGAGCCCCATTTCGGGAAGCCCTCTTTCAGCAAGCCCCATTTCAGGAAGCCTTATGACCGCCCGTCCAGCCGCCTACATCGTTGCAGCCCGCCGCACCCCCATCGGGAAGTTCATGGGCGGCCTGGCCAAAGTCCCCGCGCCCGTCCTCGGGTCGTACGTCGCGAAGGCACTCTTCGCAGAGTGCCCGAACGCCCTCGCCCACGTCGACGAGTGCATCATGGGCAACGTCCTGCAAGCGGGCGTCGGACAGAACCCTGCCCGCCAGGTGGCGCTCCTTTCGGGCGTCGCCGACACGGTGAGCGCCGTGACCGTCAACAAGGTCTGCGGCTCCGGCCTCGAAGCGGTCATGCAGGCCGCGCGCTCGATTCGCGCGGGCGACAACCATGTTGTCCTCGCCGGCGGCATCGAGAACATGGATCTCGCGCCGCACATGATGCAGATGCGCGGCGGCGTCAAGTACGGCCCCGCGACGATGCAAGACCACATGGCCGCCGACGGTCTGACGTGCGCCTTTGAGAAGTGGGCGATGGGCTGCGCGTGTGACTACATCACCGCGAAACACGGCGTCACGCGCGAGGATCAAGATCGCTTTGCCGCGCAGAGCCATCAGCGCGCTGCCGCGGCAACCGCTGCTGGTCACTTCAAGGCTGAAATCGTGGCGCTTTCTGCGGAACAGTGCATGTCGAAGGTTGGCGTCGACGCCGACGAAGGCATCCGTGGCGACACGACCGCAGAAGGCCTGACGAAGCTGAAGGCTGCCTTCGGAAAGGAAGGCACGGCCACTGCCGGCAATGCGAGCCAGATTTCCGATGGCGCGGCGGCGGTGCTCGTGATGAGCGAAGAAGGTTTGAAGAAGACTGGCGCCAAGCCGCTTGCGCGCATCGTCGATTCCAACACCGCTGGCGGCGCACCGAAGGATCTCTTCTTTGCGCCGAAGATCGGCATCGAATCGATCCTCGCGAAGAATGGCCTCACCGTTGCCGACATCGACCTCTTCGAGTTGAACGAAGCATTCGCGGGACAAGTGCTCGTCGATATCAAGCCGCTCGGCATCCCTGAGTCGAAGTTGAACATCTGTGGCGGCGGCGTTGCGCTTGGTCACCCGATCGGCGCGAGCGGCGCGCGCGTGCTTGTGACGCTCATTCATCAGTTGAAGCGTACCGGTGGCAAGCGCGGCATTTTCTCGCTCTGCCTCGGCGGCGGAAACGCGGTGACGATGCTCGTCGAGATGTGCTGATCGCGGGGAATCCCGCGAGTCGCGAGAGACTCACGCGACAAACGGAAGCGGAAGATCACCTCATGAAACGACACCACGCGCGGCGACCCCGCGCGTGGTTTCTTTCGCGCGTGGTTTCTTTCGCGCGTGGTTTCTTTCATGCGTGTGTCCATGCATCGGTGCGCGCGGCGCTCAACCGTTCCGCAGGCGAACGCGCATTTCGCCACAAACGCTGTCGTCGGTTCGGATGACAAACTCAAACGTCTTCCAGCGCGCGTCTGCGCCATCGCCGCGCCATTCAAATGCGGGATCGGAGCGACTCGCCGGATCCGCCGCGAGTTCATCGACCGCCGCGAAGTCCACGATCACTCCGCCCCAACCTGGCTCGAGCGGCGGCTCGCCTTCCGCAGCTTTCCACGGTCGACCAATCGGGGGAATCACTGCGACGACCTCAAACGGCGTTGCGATGTGTTCACCCTCTGGCGTTGCGCGTTCGAGTTCGAGGAGCAGTTCTGTGCCCTTTTCGGGGCGAATCGCCATGCTCGGCATCGTTCGGATTGGGCTGTAGACGTCGTAATCGATGCGGACACGACCGCCGAGCGCGTTGCCGTCGAGGCGGAAATCGACGCGCTGACTCTTGCCGCCGACGCCCGATGGGTCGACGCGCACGGGGAGTGCGCGCGACGTGCCCGGTTCAAGCGTGAACCCCGGCTCCGCGAGGACCGAAACGCAACCACACGTCGCGACCCAGCCGTCGACCTTCACGGCGACCTTGCTTTCGTTGATGAGCGTCACTTCGGCGACCGACGGTTCGCCGCACTGCGTGACACGACCAAGCTCGATCTTCTCTGGCGTGACGCGCACGCGCGGCCGCGGGGCGTTTGGGTCTTCGTCCTTCCGGGTGCGACTGCTCGAACCCGCACCTGAACTCGCGCTCGCGCCATCTTCACCAGACGCACGCGCCGATGCGCCGGCCGAGCCGGACTTCGCGTCGTCGTCGTTGCCCTTCAGGTTGAGATAGACCCCTGCCGCCACCAGTGCCAACGCACCGACGAGGAGGTACGGAGTGCTCGAGGACCGTGAGGTTGGTTGCGGAGTTGGTTGTTGTGCCACGGGCGCACTGTATCGCGCA
>JBEIJG010000420.1:0-3163 GCA_040380385.1 Phycisphaeraceae bacterium
AAACCGCGCGCCGAAGGCAACGCGGTTTCTCAGTTGCGACCGCTCAAAGCAAGATGCCGATGGGCGGACTCGAACCGCCGACCTTCGGGTTATGAATCCAACGCTCTAAACCAGCTGAGCTACATCGGCGAAGGGTGGCGGAGTATAGCGAACTTTGTCTGCGACTCAACCTGCGTGAATTCGCGGTGGATGCGCGAGTTTTGGGTGGTTCACTCGGCGGGTTCGCGGCTGGTTTGAAGGCGATTGCACAGGGCATCCGCCGCGTCACTGCGCGGCGCGCTTTCGTCGAAACAGGAAAGGCTCGATCACGTCGCGACAGGCTTCGGGGCGCTGCGCACCCAACGGCGGCCGAGTTCGGTCGCTGCGAACTCTGGTTCACGGCTTGCGATCGCGGCGGCAACGAGACCCATGAACATCGGGTTCGGTGAGAGCGGACGGCTCGTCAATTCGGGGTGGAACTGCCCGCCGACAAAGTAGGGGTGCATTGTCTGCGGCAGTTCAAGCAACTGCATGATCGGGAACTTCGGGTGCCGCCCGCTGAAGCGAAGACCTGCATCTTGAAGTTGCGCGATGTACGCCGGTTCGACTTCGTACCGGTGACGGAAGCGCTCGCGCATTTCCGTCTTCCCGCCGTAGAGGAAACTCGCGAGCGAGCCCGGCTCGAGAATCACGTCTTGAGCGCCGAGGCGCATCGTGCCGCCCATGAATCCTTCGAGTTTCTTCTGATCGGGCAATTCCGAAATCATTGGGTGCGCGCAATTCGGCTCGAACTCCGTGGAGTTTGCACCGGCGAGTCCGAGGACGCTGCGGCCGAACTCAATCACCGCCATTTGGAATCCGAGACAGATTCCGAGGAACGGAACCTTGTTCGTACGCGCCCACTTCACACAGCGGATCTTGCCTTCAACGCCGCGTTGACCGAATCCACCAGGCACGATGACTGCTTGCACTCCATCGAGCGCGGCGTTCGTTTGAGCGTCGTCGAGGAGTTCGCTGGTGTCGATCCAGCGCGTGCGAATCTCGCACGAGAGTTGCGTCGAGCAGTGTTCAATCGCCTTATCGATGGAGGCGTATGCGTCGCGCAACGCGGCGTACTTACCAGTGATGCCGAGTTCGATGCGGTGCTTGCGCGGCGCGAAGATGCGGCGCGAGAAGTCGAGCCACTCGGTGCGTGCGACGTCCTCTTTCGACGGGTTTGTGCGATCGTGGAGATTGAGCAGCGAGAGAATCTCGCGATCGAGTCCGCCCGCGCGCATCGCTTCTGGAATCGCATAGACGCTCTCGCGATCGTGCATCGAGAAAATGCGCTTGAGCGGCACATTCGAGAACATCGCGATCTTCTCCATCACCTTGTCGGTGACTGGGTTCTTCGCGCGGCATGCGACGATGTTCGGTTGAATACCCGCTTCCATCAATCGCTTGATGCCGAGTTGCGCTGCCTTCGACTTTTGCTCGCCGAGAATCGACGGTTCAAGGATGTAAGTCAGCGCGACAAAGCACGTCGACTCTGGGCCCTCTTCGAACGCGAGTTCGCGCAGTGCTTCGATGTAGAAACCGTTCTCGTAGTCGCCGGCAGTGCCGCCCACTTCGACAAACACCACATCAGCGGGTTTGCCGTTGTTGCCCGTCATCGCGAGTTCGCGCAGACGCATCTTCACGACGCCCGTCACGTGCGGAATCATCTGTACGTCGCGGCCGAGGTATCCGCCGCGGCGTTCGCGCTCCAGCACTTCGGTGTAAATCTGTCCAGCGGTGACGAAGTTCTTTCGCGTGAGATCTTGGTTGAGAACGCGCTCGTAGGTGCCGAGATCCATGTCGGTCTCGCACCCGTCGCTCAGAACAAACACTTCGCCGTGGCGATACGGATTGAGCGTGCCTGAATCGATGTTGAGGTAACCCTCCATCTTGATGGGGGCAACCGACAGGCCTTTGTCTTTGATGAGTTTGGCAAGCGAACTCGCGAAGATGCCCTTGCCGAGACCGCTCATCACGGTGCCGACGACAACGACAAACTTCGTGCGGCCGCGCTGATAGCCAGCCGGAGCGGGCGAATGCCACTCCGTGCTCTCTTCACTGCGTCCGAACTGAGACAAGAAGCCGCAACCTTCGGGAGTTTCAGGGTTGTTCGAATCCGAATGGGGCATTCCCAAAGGTAGCGCGGCAGAGGGGCCGAGCGCAAGCGGGAATCGCCGCGCAATCGCGGGAATTTCCGCCACGCGCGATGCAAGCGAGCTCGAGGCGTCGCGCGTCACTTACCGACTTCGTTGGCGTCGGACGAAAGCGGCGTATTGATCGGGTGTGTCGATCCCTTGGCTCTGAACCGAACGGACCGCAACGGCGATTCCGTGGCCATGCTCGAGAACGCGCAGTTGTTCAAGGCTCTCGGTCTCTTCGAGCGGCGCGACCGGCCAAGAGACAAACTGACGGAGGAACGCCGAGCGGTAGACGTAGAGCCCGACGTGGCGAAGGGGCGTCGCGCGGGGTGTTCGGCCGCTGGCGCGATCTCGATGGAAAGGGATCGGGGCGCGGGAGAAATACAGCGCGCGGCCGCCTTCGCCGAGCACGACCTTGACGAGATTTGGGTCGTCTACGGATTCATTTTCCGTGAAAGGGGTCGCAACGGTCGCGACGTCAGCCCAGGGCGACGCGAGCAGGAGTTCGACCGCCGCGTCGATGACTTCGGGCTCCATTTCAGGTTCATCGCCCTGAATGTTGACGAACACGTCCGCAGGGACGACCGACGCGACTTCCGCGAGCCGTGAGGTGCCGTTTGGATGGTCGACGCGCGTCAAGACCGCATGTCCGCCGGCCGCCTCCACGACGTCGGTAATCCGTCGATCGTCGGCGGCCACGACGACTTCATCGAGGCTTCGCGCTTGGCGGGCCGCCTCGAGCACGTGCACGACAAGGGCTTTGCCTGTCTCGCGCGCGAGAACCTTTTCGGGAAAGCGCGATGAGGCGAGGCGAGCGGGGATGACGCCGACGATGCGTGGTCGCAAGAGTTTCTCCGAGTTCCTCTGAGTTCGTCCGAGGGAGATTCGCGATCACGTTGAAAGCGCTGACGGCGAGCGCGATTAGGAGGGGAACTCTTTCACCAGCGCATCGATGTCCTTGCGCTTCATTCGAATGTCGCGGTACGAAATGTCGCGTCGAACGATGGCGG
>JBEIJG010000421.1:0-3139 GCA_040380385.1 Phycisphaeraceae bacterium
CAAATCGTCACGGTCGCCGCTGCGGCGGCGACCTTTGGCGCGGATTACACCAAAGCGAGCAAGTTGCGAAGCAGGTTGCGAGCGCTCAAAGTCGTCGCTCAAACACGTTCGATCGTGACCGTCAAACGGAGCGACGTGAGTTGCTCCGCAACGAGCTCAGCGTGTTCGCGGTGCGTTGCCAACACCAGCGAGAGGCCCTTCTTGTGCGCTTCCATCGTGCAGCGCGTGGCAGCCGGCACGCTCAAGCGCGCAAATCGGCAGAGCGACTCCACGACAAAACCCATCTCATTCACTTCGTCGTTGTGAAGAAGCACGTTCCACGGAGGAAGCGTCTCCGTCGGCTTCAGTGGCGAGGGAGTCGGGCGCGTGGGAACAGGAGTGCTCGCTTGGCTCATCGTTTCTAGCTCAACCTGCAGGGCACCATCCGATGCGAGCTCGACGAAGAACTCGTAGGGCGGAGTATAAGCACAGAGGCGGAACGATTCACTTTCTACGGCAAAAGTTCCGTAAAACTGCGAGCTTCACTGCTTACGCCAGTCGACGACCAACTTCCCGAACTGCTCGCCAGCCTCGAGCCGCGCAAATGCGGACGTACCCGCGGAAGGCGCAAACACCTCGTCGACGATCGGACGGATCGCACCGCTCCGGAACAGCGCGACAACTTCGCGAAACTCGCGCATATCGCCCATCGTCGAGCCTACAAGCCGAAGTTGATTCCAGAAAATGCGTGTCAAATCGGTCGTGGCATCCGGGCCTGTCGTCGCACCGCACGTCGCAAAAGTCCCGGCGCGCGCGAGGCTCTTGATGCATGAGGCGTGCACAGCCTTGCCGACGCTGTCGACGCAAAGATCAACGCCGCGCCGCCCGGTGATTTGCCGCACTTCCTTCGACCAATCCTGACCGCTATCGAGCACGGTGTGCGTCGCGCCAAGTGCTTTCGCACGTTCGAGTTTCCACGCGTGGCGGCTCGTCACGATCGTTTCGCAGCCGAAGTGGCGCGCGATTGCAAGCGAGGCGAGTGCCACTCCCCCGCCGATGCCCGTGATGAGGACGAGCATTCCCGAGCGAAGTCCGGCTTGCGTCACCATCATGCGCCACGCCGTGAGGTGCGTCAGGCCAAACGCCGCGGCGTGCACTGGGTCGGCATCGCCGATCTCGAGCAGGTTGTCGATTGGCGCAACAAATCGCTCCGCGAGGCATCCGGGTCCGTGTTCACCGATCATGAAAATGTCGGCGGCGGCGGGTCGCAAACCCGGGCGAAGCGGATCGGGCTTGGGAACCGCAGCATTGAGCAGCACACGCTTTCCAACCCAAGCTGGATCAACGCCGACACCCACCGACTCGATCGTGCCCGCGCCATCTGAGCCGGAAATCGCGGGATAGCGGATGTCGATGCCCGGAAGACCGCGCCCCACCCAAAGGTCGAGGTGGTTGAGCGCCGCAGCCTCGGTCTTGACGACGACCTGGCCCGGCCCCGCCGTTGGGTCGGCAAAATCGTGCACGAGTTCGACGTTGGGGAGGACCGGGGAACCTTGTTTCCGAATGACAAGCGCGCGCATGACGGCGAGTGTACGGAATCGCAGCGAAGAGAGGGCCCGTCCGTATCATGCGCCCCTATGACGGACTTCGCCAACATCTGCCGTTTCCCATGCACTTCGTCGCTCTTCGTTTTTTGTGCGGCGATTGCCCTCGGCGTCGGTTCGCACGCCGCTGCTCAAGCGCGCGAACCGTCGCTCACGCCGTCCAGTCAAACGCCACGAACGCCGCAGCAAGCGACACCAAACACTCCAAAGGCGCCGTCGACTCAACCTGCGAATACACCCGCGAGTTCGCCGGCTGGGCAGAACGCTGCGGGACCTGTCGCGCGACCGGGACCAATCATCGCCGACCCACAAACGGCGGATTTCGGAGTCATCGAGCCAGGCGCAACGGTTTCCACGACGATCAAGATCATGAATCCTCTCGATCGGCCCATCACGATCCGAGCTGCGAAACCAAGCTGCACCTGTACGACCGTGGATATGACTGGGAAAGTGATCCCCGCGGGCGGTTTCCTTGAGATGCCGATGTCGATGAAGACCGGCAATTCGACAGGCAAGCGCATGGCGAAGGTCAACATGGTTTTCGAGGGGCTCGATCAGCTGCTCTCGGTCGACATCGTGGCTGAGACGGCGTACATGGTGCGGGCGAATCCCGCCTTCATCGACGCGCTTGCTCCGGAACGTATGAAGGGGTTCTTTGAGCTGATCGCGCGCGATGATCAGCCGTTCACCGTGCTCACGATCGACGGAAAGCCTGCAACGGGCCCCGACGGGAACCCGATGAAGCCTGCGGCGCGCCAAGTCGTTTCCTACGACTTCACCAACCTCGGCACCAAGCCCGTGCCGCCCTACCTCATCGTCGAAACCGATCACCCGAAGGCACCGCTGCTCGACCTTCGCGTCCGCCACGAAACGACGCGCATTACGCCGGGACTTCCCTTCGCAGAGTTCCGCGAAAATGTCGGGGTACTCAAGCCGCAGGGTTCCGTCGAGTTTGAAGTCCATCTCAAAGCGAAGACGCCCAGCCCGATCACCTCTGTCGACAGCACGGATCCAGCGTTCCGCGTGGAACTCCTCGGGCAAACAACCGACGGCGAGGGCATGATGATTCGGCTTCGTTTCACGGATGTTTCGCTGCCCAAGGGCATGTTCCTGCGCCCCTGCCGCTTCCAAACTGCCGGAAAGAGCGCAGACCTCCTGCTCTACGGCTCCATTCGCTGAACGGCACCGCGCGAGAGCAGCTTCCGCGACGAGCGACATCCTCGGCGAGGATTATTTTGCAAACGCAACTCGCGCTTCTGGCGGAGGTTGCATGACAATCTCGCGCGCGGCGAATCCGGACATAGGCGACTGCGAAAGCAGCGAGCCATGATTCAAACCGCCGCCTCCGACGTCATTCGCATCCGGAAGTACCCGAATCGGCGCCTTTACGACACAAGTCGTTCGACGCACCTCACGCACGACGAGGTCCTCGCCATCATCCGGCGTGGAAACCGCGTTCAAATCTCGGATAGCCGCTCTGAAGCGGATATCACGAACGAGGTGTTGCTGCAGATTCTCGTCGCACGCGATCCGGCGCTTGTCTCGGCGCTGCCGAC
>JBEIJG010000422.1:0-3139 GCA_040380385.1 Phycisphaeraceae bacterium
AGATTGCGGCCGTAATCGGCGACGGGCTCGCGTGCACCAATCGGTTCGTTGCGATGATCGAGAAACGTGACGCAGCCACCGAGCTTCTGGAAGCCGATTTCAAACGAAACGCGCGTGCGAAGTGAGGGCTTCTCGAACAGCATCACCAGCGCGCGTTGCGCAAGCGTGTCGCGAAACGCGGCGTAGTCGGCCTTCAAGGTGCATGCGAGTGCGAGCAGTGCGCGAATCTCGTCTTTGTTGAGGTCCGCGACGCGCAGAATCGAGCGACCGCGAAGCGCTTCGAGTGCAGTGAATTGCGTGTGTCGTGCCATCGTGCGACGGTGTCCCAACTGGAAGAGTGCGAGTCGAATCGAAATTGAATTCGCGAATCAACTTCGCGTTGTTTTTGCGTGGTTTGCGAGGGATTTAGGCGAACGCTGGTTGCGCGGCTGTCGCGTTGACGCGCGTGCCCGTTGTGCCAGTTGCAATCGCGGCTGGGTCGCGCCATGAGGCGATCGTGGCGGGGCAGCCTGCGTCTGCTGCTGCGGCAAGCGCGTTCCGAACCTTCGGAATCATGCCGCCCAAAATGGTTCCGTCTGCGATGAGCGCTTCAATCTGCGACTCGTTGAGTTCGGGAATCAGGCGCTTCTGCCCGTCAAGCACGCCCGACACGTCCGTGAGGAGCACGAGGCCCTTCGCGCCAACGATGCGCGCGATCGCGCACGCCGCTTCATCGGCGTTCACGTTGAGCGGCTCGCCTCGCGCGGAGAGACCGATGGAATTCACGATTGGCATGAAGCCTGACGCGAGCAGCGTCCGCGCAACAGTTCCATCGCCATCGATGATTTCGCCCACTTCACCCGCGTCAAACGCAAACTTTGTCGTGTGGCGACAGCGACAGAGACCGCCGTCAGAAAGCGAGAGTCCGACCGCACGTGCGCCGAGGGAAGAAAGAAGTCCGAGGAGTCGGACGTGCGCACTTCCTGCAAGGACGCCAACAACTTGGTCGATGGCCTCGCGCGTGGTGACGCGAATTCCTTCGATGCGCGGTGTTTCGATTCCGACGAGTTTGAGTTGACGATCGACCTGCGCGCCGCCGCCGTGGACGAGGATGATTCCGCCTGGGTGTGCGCGATGCAGCGCGATCAATCCCGCGAACGAGTCGATGTGTGCCTGCGCGTCTTCGAGAAGCGCGCCGCCGACTTTCACGACGAGTGGCGCATTCGTGTGAAGAGACGTTCTCGGTGTACGCG
The DNA here is from genome assembly GCA_040380385.1 of Phycisphaeraceae bacterium. Lineage (GTDB taxonomy): Bacteria > Planctomycetota > Phycisphaerae > Phycisphaerales > SM1A02 > QWPT01. Next base: position 1,233 of record JBEIJG010000422.1, read on the forward strand.
CATCGATTTCAATCGGACGCGATGGGAAAGGCACGGAGTGGTTTACGGAGTTGTTCACGAAACACCTCCAGAGAGTGCAGAGGTTGAAAGGGCAGTCATGCGGGTCGATTCAGGAAGAAAGCCCATCGACTCTGGGAGGTCGAATCGAATGTTCATGCACTGCACCGCTTGTCCAGCAGCGCCCTTCACGAGATTGTCGATCGCGCTTTCAACGATGAGATGCGTGCCCGCATCCGTAGTTTCGAGTGCGAATCCGATGTCGCAGAAGTTGGTGCGCTCAACCGCCGCGATGCTCGGCCAGCGGCCTGATTTCAACACGCGCATAAATGGGCGGCCTTCATAGGCTGCTTCGTACGCGGCGCGAATCTCGCCTTCGCCGACACCCGCATGCAATTCAAGGTGCACCGTGGCGAGAATGCCGCGGTCGTAACAACCGAGATGCGGCGTGAAAATGGTCGCAATTCCCGCGTGTTCTGCGATTTCCGGGCGGTGGCGGTGCTTGAAAACGCCGTAGGCCTGCATCGAGACTTCGCAGAAGAGGCTCTTCACTTCGGCCTTGCGCCCAGCGCCCGAGACGCCGCTCACCGCGTCGACGATCGCGGGACGGGTGGTGTCAACGAGACCTGCTTCGACCAGCGGCAAAATCGCGAGGATCGATGCAGTGGGGTAGCAGCCAGGCACTGCAATCAGGCGCGCTTCCGCGATGGCGTCGGCGTTGAACTCTGCAAGGCCGTAGACCGCTTCTTCGAGGAGATCCGCGTGTGCGTGGGCGAAACCATAGTTCTTCTCGAAGACCGCGCGATTGGACAACCGAAACGCGGCCGAAAGATCGAAGACGATGATGCCGGCATCGACGAGAGCGCGCGCGACTTCATGCGACAGCTCGTGTGGAGTCGCGAGAAAGATCGCGTCGAGCGAGAGTGACTTTGCAGCATCGATCGAAAACGCATCCACGCGCAAAGCGCCAACGCTCGAGCCCTCGAAACGCGGAAAGAGATCTGCCGCGGTCGGCGCGCCTTCATCCGCTTTCTTCGACGAGCCAAAGAGCCCCACGACTTCAGCGCATGGATGTGCGGCAAGAATCGCGAGGAGTTCAGCGCCCGCGTAGCCGCTCGCACCGACAATCGCGGCGCGAATGGGGCGAGTGGACGAGAAATCTGAGGTGAGGTTCATTTCCAAGTGCGTGTCCGAAATCGTGAAGCGTGACTTGTGCGAGTGGAAGACTTGCGAGTTCTTGTGTGTCGGGCGCGGAGTTTGCGCGGATTCACGGCAGTTCCGCGAGATCGCGGAAGTGTTTCGCGATACGCCGCGCGGCGAGTTCGCTGCGCGCTGCGACGAAGATCGTGTCGTCGCCTGCGATGGTGCCGAGGACGCCACTGACACTCGCGCGATCGAGTTCAATCGCGAGCGCATTGCCGTGTCCGATCGGCGTCTTCAAGACAACGAGTGTGCCGCCAACATCGATCGAAATCAGTTCGCGCTTGAGAACACGTGCAAGGGCGCCCTCTGGAGTGACGACTGCGGGTGCGGCGCCCGGTAGTTGGTAGCCGCTTGGGCCCTTGAGGACGCCGATTTCGGTGAGATCTCGCGAGAGCGTTGCCTGCGTGGTTTCCACGCCTTCGCGCGCGAGGAGCTTGGCGAGTTCGGCCTGGCTCCAGATCTCGCCGGACGCGATGAGGTTGCGGATGATGGCGTGGCGGCGGGATTTCATAAGGTGCGGGGGCGGTTTGTTGCGTGTGGCAGGGAAATGACGTGGAGCGTTGAGGGCCGAGACGAGATGGCGATCCGGCGCAGTTGCCGTGTTCCCCTGCAGGATGGATATGCAGCGAAGCGGAAAAATATACATCCCGATGCATAGAACGCAAGTCCGATGCATGATTTTTCATAAAGTCGTTTCCTGCGGCGAA
>JBEIJG010000423.1:0-3134 GCA_040380385.1 Phycisphaeraceae bacterium
ACGTCGCCCGGCTCAATCCCTGCGGCGGATGCAGGGCCCTCTTCCTCGACGCGCTCGACGGCGAGCGCGCCTTCCTCCGCCGTGACACCGAGGCTGGCGGCATCGCTCGCGGAGAGTTCGGTCAATGTGAGGCCGAGTCGCTCAAGCGCGGTTGCAGATGGCTTCGCCTTGGGGGTCTTTGTCTTCACCTTCTCGTCGCTCTCGCGTTCAGCGAGCGTGGCGTTGAATTCTTCCATTTCGCCGGCACGGAACGCGGTGATCGCGAGTTCACTTCCGGGCGAACGATGTCCGATGGTCGCAATCAGTTCACCTGGTGTGCGGATTTGCTTGCCGCCGATTTCGGTGATGAGGTCGCCAGGTTCAAGACCGGCCTTTTGCGCGGGGGAGCCCGGCACAACCTGATTCACCACGACGCCGATTGCGCCATCCGCACCAAGGCTCGCGGCCATGTCGTCGTCGGCGGGTTGCACGGAGATTCCGAGCCAACCACGCGCGACTCGGCCGTCCGCGATGATCGCGTCCACGACGCGCTTCGCCACGGCACTCGGCACCGAGAAGCCGATGCCGTCGTTGCCGCCGCCCTTCGACGAGATGCAGCTGTTGATGCCGATGATTTCGCCGTCGAGGTTTGCAAGCGGTCCGCCCGAGTTGCCCGGGTTAATCGCGGCATCGGTCTGGATGTAGTTCTCGAAGGTCGCGAGGCCGACGTCGCTGCGGCTCTTCGCGCTCACGATGCCTGCGGTCACAGTTTGTTCAAGACCGAACGGCGCGCCGATGGCGACGACCCAGTCGCCGATGTCGAGTTCTTCGCTGTTGCCGAATTGCGCTGGCACGAGGCCGGTGGCGTTCGTCTTGAGAACGGCGATGTCGGTGCCTGGATCAAGGCCGACGATTTCGGCCTTCTCTGTTCGGCCATTCTGGAAGACGATCTCGATTTCATCAGCGTCGGCGACGACGTGATTGGCGGTCACGATGTATCCATCGGCCGAGATCACAGCGCCAGTACCGGTGCCGCGTGCAGGACCTTGCTTCGGCGCTTGCATGTTCGGCGGAAGTTGGAAGCCTGGCGGCAACATGCCGGGAGGCATACCCATCGCGGAACCTTGTGCCGGCTTGGCATTCGACACCGTGTTGATCGTGACGACGCTCGGAGAGAGTGTCTTTGCGGCGCCGCGGAAGGCGCGCGAAAGGCTTCGCGCCTCTCCCTTCGCACTTTCAGCGTGTGCATCAACCGAATTCGTAGTGGCCGTCGCAGCGCGAGCAACGCCTTCCGTCGCCGGACTGAACGCGGCGAGCGGCGCACAGAGGAAGAGTGCGCTCGTCGCAGCGATCGCAGAGCGGTTCGCGATGCGCATCGAAAGTGTGCGAGATTTCTCTTCTTGACGGGAGCGAGCGGTGATGTTTGTTGCGTTCTTCATGGTGACCTTCCGTTTCTGCGTGATTTCGAAGGGACATCGCACACACCCCGTGCGGTTGTGAGTCCCGAATCGCTTGTGGTTTCCTCGCCCGCAGTTCCGGACCTCCGTCGGACGGACGGAGCGGCGCGCGCTTGGCAACAGTGATTACGCCCGCGGTTCAGGCGGGTTCGAAAATCGTGAAAAACGCTTGACGACGGCGTTTTGCAGTGGGAAAGGGGGATTTACGCGGTCACCGCTGCGGCGGCTCCCTCTGGTGTGATGTACGCCAGAGCGAGCGCGGGTCAATCTCGCGGTTGCCACTGCGGTGTCAACCTTTGGCGTTGTTCACGCCAAAGCGAGCGCGGGTAAATCTCGCGGTTGACGCCGCGGCATCAATCGTTGGCGTTGTTCACACCAAAGCGAGCGAAAGCGAAGCGAGTCGCGAGCGCTCAAAACACGTTCAGTCCCACTTAAACACACCCTTCTTCCACGCATAGACGTACGCAATCACGCTCGTCGCGAGGAAGAAGAGAATGCGGCCGAGGTAGAGCTTTGCCTCGGCGCTGCCCGGATCGAGCTGCGAGTAACTCACGGCCCACGGGTAGAGGAAGATGATTTCGACGTCGAAGAGAAGGAACGTCACGGCCATCATGTAGAAGCGCACGTTGAAGCGCTTCCGCGTGGTGCCGATCGGATCCATGCCTGCTTCGTAGGTGGTGCCTTTGATGGCGCCTTCGGCGCGCGGGCCGAGGATCGTGCTGAGCACGATGTTCGCGATCACGAAGACGATCGCCATCGACGCAACGACGGCGACGGGGAGGTAGCTGAGGAGGTCGGACTGGGCGAGCATGGAGGGAGGAAGATATCAGAGCGCTCGACAGGCTTCATCCACCCTGAAACCACGGCATTTTCGGCCGCTTTTCCGCGACTGCGAGTCGCGATTCGAGCGCCATGCCCACCCGCACGAGCGTCGCTTCGTCGAAGGGCTGACCGATCAGCGAGATCGAACGGGGCGTGGTTGCGTCGTCGAAGCCTGCGCGCAAGACGAGTTGCGGATGCCCTGTCGCGTTCGTCGACGTGATGAATCCGCCAGCGAACGGCGGCAAAATGACTGCGTCCACGTCGGCAATCGCGTCGCGCGTCCATTCCATGAAACGTCGGCGGATGCGCTCGACCTGTACGTATTCGATGGCTGGCACAAACCACTCTTGGCGGAACGAGTTCGGCCACGCTTCATCGGCCTGCCACGAAAGCAAGTCATCGGCGTTGGTGCGAGTCATCTGTTCGAACGCCGCCGCTGCTTCTGACATGAGGCTCGCGTTGAGCACACCTGGATTGCAGGGCATGTCGAACGTGCGCTCGATGAGTTCAGCGCCTGCGTTGCGCGCCACTTCAAGCGTGTTTGCGAGTGACGCGAACGGACCTGTGAACCACGCGGGGTCGTACACCAATCGCACACCTGTCGCGTCGGCGGCGCGTGGCGCTTTGAAGCGTGAGGCGACGTTCGATGCATCGCGTCCGCCACCACCATTGATTGCTTCAAGAACGAGTCCCGCGTCTTCGACATGACGGGTGATCGGTCCGATTTTGTCCCACGACCAAGAGAGTGCCATGCAGCCATCGCGCGCGACGCGTCCAAATGTTGGGCGAAGACCTGCGGTTCCGCAGCGCACGCTCGGCGAAATGATCGAACCAAGCGTTTCAGTTCCAATCGCAAACGGCACGCAACCTGCAGCG
>JBEIJG010000424.1:0-3130 GCA_040380385.1 Phycisphaeraceae bacterium
CGGGCGGGTGACGTCGGTTCGAAACCTACCTCGCGATCTCGCCGGCAGAAGGATTCGAGTCGAAAACGCGGGACGAACGTGAAATCGCACTGATACACGCGCCGTGGTGCGCCACATTCGCGGACGGGGGAATGTTTGCAGAGTTGCGTGGGTGCGGTGCGAGCGCGGTGGCTTCTCTGCACGGCAGACGCACGGTGGCGCGCCGCGCGCGTTTTGCGTGAAAGATCGCAGGGTTGGATCGCAGACCGCGAGCCAGTTTCGTGCGCGTCGGATTCACGTACTCTGCACGAGCGGTCGCCGATCGCGCGTGAAATCCTGACCTGCACGAGGTACCGATGAGTGAGCAAAATCTTGGCGTCGCGAGCGGAGCGTCGTCCCAATCCGCATCCGACATCGCAACGTTGCAGGCGAAAATTCTTGCGTTTGCGGCCGAGCGCGATTGGCAGCAGTTTCATGATCCGAAGAACCTCGCGATGGCCGTGGCGGTCGAGGCGGGGGAGTTGATGGATCACTTCCGCTGGGTGCGCAGCGAAGAGGCGCGGCGCGTCCTTGACGATGCGCGCACGCGCACGGAAGTCGAAGAGGAAGCGGCCGATGTCGCGATTCTGCTCTTCGAGTTTGCCGCGGTCTGCGGGATTGATCTTGGTGCTGCAATCGAGCGCAAGCTCGCGCGCAATGCCGAGCGCTATCCGGTCGCGCTTGCGAAGGGCCGCGCGGTGAAGCACGATCGATTGCGCGAGGGGTAACGCGAAGCGCGGGACGAGCGTGGTGGTGGCGCACGATGTTTCTGCGGTGCATTTCTACGGTGCACGGCACCCATATTTGGAACCCGACGAAGGCATCGTCCCCGCACGCGGAACGTGCCTACGATCCGCGCCCCAACGCGGCCCCAACGCGGCCCCAACGCGGTCCTAGACGCGCCGCACGGCGGAGCACGTGTAATTTCTAGAAGCAACTCCCAGAAGCATGATCCACGCGCGACTTCACGCGCGCCTCTCAGGAAACACCGATGATGAACAATCGCGAAATCGAGGCAGTCGGAGCAATTTGCGTTTTGGCATCACTTGCCGACGGAGCGATGAACGAGCGCGAGCGTGAGCACGTGCGCGCGGCGTTTGAGGGTGCGGGCTCTGGTACAGGTTCGGGCGCAGGCGATGGAGATGCTGCGGGCGAAGGTGGCGAAGCGCGTGCGCTCGCTTCGGCGTATCGGCGCGCGATGTTGAAGCAGACCGACGCTGCCAAGGAGGCGCGAGAGCTCTCGAGCCCCGAGGTTCGTCGCTATGCGTTTGAAATGGCGGTTGCGGTGTGTGATGCCGATGGGCGCTGCAGCGATGCGGAGCGCCGGTTTCTTGACACGCTCCGCGTGTCGCTTGGGCTCGATGCCGATGAGTCGGCGACGGTCGTCGCAGAGGCAGATCGTCTCGCCGACTTCGAACTCGCAGCCGCGCCAACGGCGATCGCGATGACGCCCGTGATGACGACCACGATGACGACCACAGCCGCGCCCTCAACCTCATCCCCAAGCACGACGCGCGATGTCGCGGCCAATGTCGCAGCCGAGATCGATGCGAGCATTCTGAAGTACGCGATTCTGAATGGCGCGCTCGAGCTTCTTCCGCAAGGGCTCGCGACGATGGCGATCGTCCCGCTGCAGATGAAGATGGTGTACGGCGTCGGAAAGTCCTACGGAGTTTCGCTCGATCGCGGGCATATCAAAGAGTTCATCGCCACGATCGGCGTTGGTATGACGTCGCAAGTTGTCGAGAATTTCGCGCGCGATCTTCTTGGAGGCCTCGCGAAGAAATTCCTCGGGAAAACGGCGGGGAAATTCGTGAAGACCGCAACGGGTGCTGCGATGAGTTTCGCAACCACGTATGCACTTGGGCAGGTGGCGAAGCAGTATTACGCGGGCGGTCGCAAGCTGTCGTCGGTGGACCTGCGCGCACTGTTTAGCCGCGAGGTCGAGCGCGCGAAGGGCCTCTACACGCAGCATCGACCGGAGATCGAACAGTCTGCGCGGACACTCGATGCGACGCAGGTGCTCGCGATGGTGCGCGGGGGCTGAGCGGGTGGCTCATGCTCCGCGCGTGCGTGTATGAAACTCACGAGCGGCGCCGTCCCCAACAACCAAGCCCTCCCAACCGGCCCTGACGCCCGATCAGTGCGACAAGACCTGCCAGTGGAAGCGCGCCCGGCGCTGGGATCGACGCGAGATCGTTGAATCCGATGCCGGGAGTCGTCACCGAGGCGGTGAACACAGCCGCGCCAGTGGTCGTGTTGATCGAGAAGATGTTCGAACCTTGCGCGCCGAAGAGGCCTGTGTTGCCAAACGCGAGTTGATAGCCCGCCGTTCCGATCGATACTTGTGTGGGCGTCGTGCCGAGTGCGTTCAAGTCGAAGCGGCGAAAGCCTGAGGTGAACGGTGAACTGCCGGTCGATGAGGCGTAGGTGATGCCTGTTGATGTCGAGGCGATGTCGCCAAAGCCAGCACCCGCCGGAAACGCCGTCGCGAGCGTGGTGTGCGTGAACGTCGAACCGACGGGAATGCAGCGCAAGATCGTGTTCGAGGCACCATTCGGAATCGCCCAGTAGCTGCCGTTGTAGAAGGTGCCCGAGAGAATCTGCTGATTCCCCGTGAGCGCGCCAAGGGTTGTTTCGATCGAACCCGAACCAGTCAGTTGGTTCTTCATGAAGTAGTTCGTGGCGCCAACGCGACGGATGTAGTAGAAGGCGTTCGTCGAGACATCGAATGAGAGGCCGTTGCCGCCTGCGCCCGACGCGGTGAGCGACGGCGTCGACGCAACAAGCGTCACGCCGCCGGTTGCGGTGTTGATGCGATAGATGCCTTTGCTGCCAGAGGCGTTGAGCCCGTAGACAAAATCGGCGTGCGCGGTTGGCGTGGCGAAGTGGCTCGTCGCTGCGAGGATCGCGGTCGTTGCGCAAAGAGTGAGAAGCGCACGATGTGCGCCCGATGCGGTGCGACGATTCGTTTGCATAAGGGAAGTCCTTTCGGCACGTGCCAGACAGTGCTTTGCACCGCGTGGCACCGTTTGGCACGTGCCGTGATTTGACTTGCTTTGATTTGACTTGCTTTGACTTGATGTGATGCGTTGCGATCGAGGTTCGACCG
>JBEIJG010000425.1:0-3112 GCA_040380385.1 Phycisphaeraceae bacterium
AACTGAGCTATCGGGGAATAGCTTGAGGGACGGAAAGGATACCGTCCGCGGCAAGATCGTCAAGGTGGGGGGAGGAACTTCAGTTGGACTCGAAAGTCGCGCTGAGAAATCCGTCTCGACGGTGTTAGGGGCAGGCGCCAAACGCTGACAGCACCGCCGCCAGATCCGCCGCACCGACCGTGCCGTCTCGATCCACGTCCGCGATCGACCTCGAGAGGTCCCATTCACTCAGCACAATGGCGAGGTCTGCGGCATCCGTTCGGCCATCGACGTTGAGGTCGGTTCGGCAGTCGAGCGTTGGCACGTCCGCTGGCTCAAGCGTCTGGTCGGCGTCGACCAAGAAGTCCTCACCGACGGCAAGCCCCGTCGACGATCGACTCAGGAGGAGGCGCGACTTCACTTGCAGGCCATGCATTGGGTGGGCTGCGTTGAGCACAAGACCTTTCGGGCTGATCTTCCACGCCGTCGTCATGCGATCCGCACCAACCGTGCAGATCGTTCCGCGATCACCGTCGGCCAGATCAAGAATGCCCGCGGGGAAATTCAACGGAGCCTCGATCAGGCCTTTCGGCGTGAAGCGATACGCGCTGACGTTTCCTGCGGTGAGAAGGAACGCGAATCCATGCGCAACGGTCAGGCGCGTCGAAAGATTGATCGTTGCGTTGCCAGGAACGGCAAGTGGAACGACCGTCACTCCTTGGGGGTTGTAGTTCACCGCGGCAATCGTGCGCGTGCTTGGAAGCAGATAATGCGCGATATCGCCAGCGACACTCACTGAAGTCGGAACACTCGCAAGTGGCGTGATGACGGCTTGCGCGCCAAGTTGATCGAGGTCGACGCGCGCCGCGTGGCCAGAACCGAGCGCCACATGCAAGTAGCGAAGTCGGTCTACGTCGAATCCACGCACGGTGTTTCCAGACGGCGGCGTGAAGGCCGTCACGCCCGCTCCAGTGAATCGGTTTCGCAGGCGAATGCTGCCATTGACCAGCGACGCGACTCGAATGTCATCGGGCAACACACGGAGCAGTGGTGTCCCGCTCTCAAGCGGCACATTCGTGAGGGCTTCACGGCCCGGGCGCCACGTGGCTGCACTCGGCGTGATGCGCGCTGCGGTCGACGATTCCGCATCCCACGTGTAACAGGCTGCAGGCCAGACCGCGATGATTCCTTCGAGGAGCGTGAGCGCAGCACTTGCTGAAGGCGCGGAGAGTTGCTCCGCCGCACCAGAACCTGAAGAACTCACAAAGTTGATCGACGTGACGTTCCACCACGACGTTGCGGCGGCGGACTGCGATATTCGAGGATCGGAATCCCCTGAGATCGGATCGCGCACACCCAATCGCTTGAGACCGCCGCCAGCGATGGCCGTCGTGATCGCCTGAAAGTGGCCGTTGGTTCGGCCAGTTTGATTGAAGGTCGTTCCGCTCCACGAACCAGTGTGTCGCCCGAGCAGCAAGAGTCCGATCGCGTCGTTGTTCGCGCCGACGCAGGCGAACTCATAGGTCGATGGGAAGTACCCGCGCGAGTAACTGCGGTAGTACTGACGCACGACAAACTCATCACCAAGTTCCGCAGTCAAATGCGTGTAGAGCGAGGAGTAGGAGCTTCCGCATGCGCTTCCAGAGACTCCGCACGAGGCGATCGCAGAGGAACCGCTACTGCATGAGACCGCGTTGCCGTAGGTGCAAAGCGTCGCGCCAATCGAAGCGTAATTCGAAGCATCGGCCCACGTGCTTCCTGCGGGGATGCCAGGCCCGAGATGCGGAAACCCGTGCGCTGAAACGTATCCGAGCACGTCAAAGTTGGATGATGGCCCGCAATAGCACGCGCCATTGTTCGGGAGATCGGAGCGCTGTTGATCGACATCGGGCATGTCGAGCACGACGTACGCGAACGTGTTCGCATCGACGTAATTCGTGAAGGCAATCTCGGCGCGTGCAACAGAATGAACAGCGGAGACTGCGCCAACAAGGGCGAGCGAACGGATCGGCGTTGGAATGTGCATAGAGGGTCTCAGATCGAGCCGCGGGACAAGCGGCCTGCAAGCATGCTGTCCAATCGCACGAAGACAAGCTGCACGATAAAGATCGTGTTGAATTTGGCGTTGCCTGCGCGCCGACAGCGGTCTTCGGTAGCGTGTCGATGCGCCATCCTGTACGTTGATTGGATGTCCAATCTCACTCGACGTTCGTTCGCGGCGCTTTCAGGACTCGCAGGTTTCACCGCACTTGTCGGTCGTCGAAACGCGGAAGCCGCGGCAATCGACACGACAGTGTCAACGGTGTCGATCGCAACGCAACAAACTGCGTCGTCTGTGGGGAAGCGCGCGCTGCGTTTCGCGCACTTCACCGATCTTCACATCACGCCCGATCGCCCTAGCGAGCCCGGCATGAAGAAGGCGTTCGAGACCGCGCAGGCCGACGGCATCGAGATGATCCTCACCGGTGGCGACCTCATCATGGATTCGTTCGCGACGAAGCGCGAGCAAGTCGATCGCGAGTGGGCACTCCTCCACAAAGTCTTCGCCGAGCATTGCAAAGTTCCTGTCGAACATTGCCTCGGCAACCACGACATTTTCGGCTTCTGTCTTTCGAAGGCGGGGCTCAAGGGCGATGAAGCCGACTTCGGCTACGCGCGGGCGCTCGCCGAACTCAAACTCGCGCAGCGTTGGCGCAGCTTTGATCGCAACGGCTGGCACTTCATCGTGCTCTCGTCGGTCGAGCGCGATCCGAAGGACGAGTGCGGCTATCTCGCATATCTCAACGACGAGCAGCGCGCGTGGCTCGAGGCAGACCTCGCTGCGACGAAGCTGCCGACCGTCGTCGTTTCGCACATTCCGATCGTGACGGTGACACCCGCGGTGCGCGGCGGCGAAACCGAGCGTAAGAACGACAAGACCGTGATTTCCGGCGGGCTCGTCCACCTCGACGCGCCGACCGTGCATGGCGTCTTCCGCAAGGCTGGCAATGTGAAACTCGTGCTCTCGGGTCACACGCATCTCATTGATCGCTGCGAGACCGATGGCGTCACCTACTGCTGCAGCGGCGCTGTTTGCGGCGGTTGGTGGAAGCCGCACAAGACCTACTGCGAGCCGACGTACGCGCTCATTGAT
>JBEIJG010000426.1:0-3102 GCA_040380385.1 Phycisphaeraceae bacterium
CGCGGTCGTGTCGTCGTAGAACGTCGTGGTGCCGCTCGTCACAACCGCGATTTGCGCGGCAACGCCAGCCTCGGTGCGGCGATAGATGCGGTAGCCCGTTGCTCCGTTGAGCGCGGTCCAAGAGACGCGCACCTTCGCCGCGACGCCTTCACCCGCAGCGACGTTCGCTGGCGGTGCTGGTGCACGCACGCCGGTGTCGGCGGTCGAAAGACCGGTTGACCCGAGGACGGACACGGCCTTCACGCTGTACGAGTAGGTGGTGGCGATGGCCGCGGTGGTGTCGTCGTAGGTCGTCGCATCGCTGCCGCTTGTTTGACCGAGCAGCGTGGGCGTAGCCGTACCAATCGCGCGCCACACGCTGTACCCAACCGCGCCAGGTGAGGCAGTCCAGGTCACGCGAACTTTGTCGGTAAAGGTGCCGTCCGATGCCGCAACACCAGCAGGAACCGCGACGTTGCGCCAACCAGTGTCGGAAAACTCGAAGCCGTCACCCTGTGCGTTGATGGTGCGAACAAAGTAGGTGTACTCCACGAGCGCCGCGGCAGTCGTGTCGTCGTAGGCGAGCGCGGTTGAGGCAAGCTGTGCGATCTGTTCAACGCTTCCGCCGGGAGCTTGGCGCAGCACCTTGTAGCCCGTCGCATTCGCGGCGGCGGTCCATGTGATGCGCACTTTGCCACCGAACGTGCCGTCGGAGGCCGCAACATTTCCTGGCGCGGTGTCGAGCACACCTGCATCGACGCGCACAGAATCAATCCATGTGGTCGCGCCGTTCAGTACACCTGGGCGATTCGCCGAGCCGCCGATCGTGATCGCAACCGGGTATCGCTGGCCGCTCGTCCAGTTCGTGAAGAAGAATGCTTCGGGATCTCCGTACGCGTAGGTGCTGACGTACAGGGTGTCTGACGCAGCGACGTACTGAACGTAGAGCGTCTCTGTGTAGGTGAAGTCAAACTCGTACTGGCCATCGGAGGTTCGGTAGAACTCGAACGGATACTGCGACGATGCGACCCACGGAGAGACGATCTGGCTGTCGCCGCCGAATTGGTCGTACGCCTTGTACTCAATCCAGCGATTGAACGATCCGTTTTGCGGGGTCGTATACGACGTTCCGACGCTCCACAGTTTCGATTGCGTGGGAATTCCGTTCGCACTCAGCGGTGAGCCTGGACGGAACGTGCCGAACGTCACGTACTCCGCGGTTCCGGCCGCACCATTCGAGCGAGGTGCGCTCGCGATGACGACACGTGCGGCCCAGTTTGAGGTCGAACGAATCGACCATCCCTTTGCGAGGAAGCCCGCAAACTTGCGAGCCGCCTGCGCGCTGTCTGCGGTCGTTGCGAACTCGGCGCGTCCGTTCCGCTCGACAAACGAGAGTGCCGGCGACGCCGACACTTGCTGCCAGTAGGCGCTGATCACGCCATCGGCGAAATCGTCGGCGAAGACTTGTGCATTGGCGCGAGGAGCGGCCAGCAGCGATGCGATTGCCGCGATCAACGTGAGCGCGAGGAAGGTGTGAAAGCGCGTGAAAGCCCGGAGCATCGGCGCAGTGTAATCACGCGTCGAAAGGCTTCGAGAAATTTGGCAGAAAAATACCCGCGACTTTTCGTTGCGAAAAATCATCGACCGTTTCGCACGCGCTTGCCGCCGATCGTGAGATCGACGTGCTTCGGACGCGGCGGCTTCGACGCGGCTTCTCCACTCGGACAGCCGGGGCATGCACTCTTCGTCGACTTCTTGCGCGGAATCAACGGGCGCACAATCAACGCCACAGCGCCGAGCGCGAGGAGCGTGGCAATCCAAAATTGCCAGTCGTTGAGGGGCAGCGTGCCGACGAGCGACGGCCAACGTGCATCCATCATCCAACGACCCCCGCAAGGATGACGAGCTCGCGCGTGAGGAACGCAAAGAGATACGCAACGCCTGACATCCACGCAAACTGAATCGCTGGCCACTTCCACGAACCAGTTTCGCGTCGCGTGACCGCGAGCGTTGGCAGGCATTGCAGCGCGAGGACGTAGAACACAAGAAGGCCCGCACTCGTCGCAGGATCGAAGAGTTTCGTGCCATCCGCGCGGGTCGCTTGCGAGAGTTCGTCAGCGACGCGCGCGTCGTCGTCGGAATCGCCACGCCCAACGAGCACGGTCATCGTGCTCCGAAAGACTTCGCGCGCAAGGAAACTGGTGAGTACGGCGATGGTGAGTCGATCGTCAAAACCGAGGGGCGCGAACAGCGGTTGAACCGCACCGCCGAGTTGTCCGGCAAACGAAGATTCCTGCTGCGCGCGCTGCGTGAGGACATCCGCGTCGTTGCGCAGCGATTCGATCTCTTGCTGCAGCGTTTCGATCTCTCGTTGCTGCGTTTCGTCGAGCGTGGCGGGGGCGCTGACGTTCGCTTCGATTGCAGCTGCGCGCGCTTCAAGCGCGAGCGCCGCTTCTGGCGTCTCCGCCTTCGGATACGCGCTCATCCACCAGAGCACGACACAGATCGCAAGGATCACCGTTCCCGCGTTCTTCAAGAAGACGATGCCTCGATCCCATGTCGTGAGCAAGGCTGCACGCAGATCGGGCAGTCGATAGGGCGGCAACTCGAGCACCATCGGCCGACTCTTGCCTCTGAGCACCGTCTTGCGAAACAGTGCGGCGGTCAGCAGCGCGGCGATCGCGCCGAGCGCGTAACAGCCAGCAAATGCAAGCCCTGCGAGGAACGCTGAGTGCGGGAACAGAATCGAAACGAGCAACACGTACACACCAACGCGCGCGGAGCAACTCATGAACGGCGCGACGAGAATGGTCGCGAGTCGATCTTTCGGATCAGGAATCAGGCGCGTTGACATGATGCCTGGCAACGCGCATGCGTGACTCGAAAGTAACGGCACAAACGCTTGTCCTGGCAAGCCGAAACGACACATGATGCGATCCATCACGAACGCCGCGCGCGCGAGGTAGCCGGTGTCTTCAAGCAACGCGAGTAAGAAGAAAAGTAAGCAAATCTGCGGCAAAAACACGACGGTTCCCGCGACGCCACCAATCACGCCATCGACGAGCAAACTCGAAAGATCGCCTTCAGGAAGCGCCGCAGCGAGCGAAGTGCCAAGCCACGCGC
>JBEIJG010000427.1:0-3099 GCA_040380385.1 Phycisphaeraceae bacterium
AGAGAATCGGCCGAATGTCGCGATTGAAGTCGATGGCGATGAAGCCAGACGCGCCAGCATCGACAGACGTCGCACATGAGGTAGCAGCGATGCCAGCAATGAGAAGCGCAGTCGACGCGCGGAATCGAAGCATCTGCCCAAGATACGGCAGCCTTCTCACTGGACCAAACGAAAGCGCGGCCAGTCTGAACAATTGGTTGGATGAGCGATCCGGATTGTGCGGAACGCCGCGGTCACTCGCCCTTTGAGGCGCGTGCGCGTGTACTGCGCGCGGCCAAACGATCGGGCGACGGCAAGCGAACCTTGCTGGCGAGGCCGCACTTCTCAAGCGTGCGGATGATCACCCAACTCGAATCGAACTGCCACCACTTGAGGCCGTGGCGCGCGCTCGCGGGGAACGCGTGGTGGTTGTTGTGCCAACCTTCGCCGAAGGCGAGGATGCCGAAAATCGGGTTGTTGCGGCTCTCGTCGCCAGACGCGTAATCGCGGCTTCCCCAAATGTGGCACACGCTGTTGATGCTCCACGTGACGTGGTGCAAGAGGCAGATCCGCACGACGCCGCCCCAGAGGAATCCGAGGAAGACGCCCATCCACGACATGGTGACCAAGCCAGCGATCGCCGCAGGAATCACGAGGCCGAGCGCAACCCACAATGGGAAGAGACTATTGATGCGCACGGTTGTCCGATCGGCGAGAAGATCGGGAACGTAGCGCTTCATGTCGGCGGTCAGTTCTTGGAACAGCCAACCCATGTGCGCATGGAAGAAGCCCTTGATCGCACCACGGATGCCCGGCTCCTGACCCGCGTGTGGTGAGTGCGGATCATGCTCGTGATCGCTGTGCTGATGGTGCTTGCGATGCGTTGCGCACCACCAAATCACCGGGCCTTGCGCGGCCATACCGCCGAAGATCGCGAAGAGCACCGCAACGGGCCCGCGCGTGGCGAACGACTTATGCGTGTAGAGGCGGTGATAGCCAATCGTGATACCGAGGCCGGAGATCACGTACATGGCCGCGAGAAGCGCAACGTAGATCCACCCGAACCAACCGCCCCACGCAAGGATCATCGCCGCGACAAGCGCCAACGGTGGCAGCATGACGGCCGCCATCGTGGCGAGGCGCACGGCAAGTGGCGCTGGCTCCAGCGCGGCCTGCGCGGTCGCTTCGGCGAGATCGGCTGCGTGGACGCCATGCTTCCGGCCATGCTCCGCGCCTTCGATCGGCGCAGCATGACGACCCGCTGGCACGGCCACGGCTGGTGCGACGCCGACAGGTCCGGGCAGGATGTCGAGCTCACGCAGGATCGATGCATCAACGGCGAGTACGGCGGTTTCTTCTGGCGACTGTGACACTCGAGGTCCTCAAGATTTCGAGCGACGGCTCGCTCGACAACAACGTAAACGACGACGCAGCGATCGACGCGGCGCCATCGCGCAGCAAGGAACGCCACAGGAGACGGAAAGTCTACCCCTCCGTGCAAGGGAAGTCTGCGTGATTCGGCCGATTCACGAGAATGGGGCGATTCGTTTTGCGCGGTCATCGACGCGATCGCACCTCGCAACAACCCTCTGATTCGCGGACGGCGTACGCAACAGCGAAAGAAAGCGCGCAGCCCGAACGGATCGGCTGCGCGCTTGTCGGAGGTGTAAAGACTGTTCAGGACTCGTGAGCACGCACGACTCTGGAAGGAGCATCCTGCCGAGAAGTCGATGCGCGCAGAGTCTACCGATCAGAAGTCGACTTTGATACCTGCGTAGACCTTGAGATCGTTCGAGGTGCCTTGATCGGCCTCAACGTACGAGTCGTACTCATCGCGCACACCAGCGGTGCCCTTCAGGTCACCCTTCGGGCTCAGCGCGATTTCGTAATCAAGACGCGCGATGAAGCGGTACTCGCCGAAATTATCGATGTCGGGATAGAACTCGAAGCCTTGCTTGAGGACCGAACGCTCGTCGATCTTCCAAACGAGTTCGTCGGCGATCAGAATTTCCGGCGTCCACGCCGAGTCGGGGAACTCGTAGCTCGCACCAGCACCGAGCCTGACCTTCAGCGCAAGCGGATCACCCTCGAAGATGCGGTAACCAGGACCGGCGTATGCGCCAGCCCGCTGTTCCCACGCTTGGAACTCGTCGTACTGGTAGTTGCCTTGGATGAATGCCTCCCATTTCGAACCTTCGAAGAGGAACTCTTCGAGGCCTTGGACGAGGAGGTTGTTGTCGGTGTTCTCACCGTTGGCCGTCTGGAAGTAATACTCGGCGGTGATCGTCGTGCGATCGGACATGCTCTCGCGCTTCGCAGCGCCTGCGACGCGCAAATCCCAGTTCGATTGATCGCCGTTGTCGCTTCCAGTGAAGCCGAGGCTCAAGCTGAACTTCCAGCTTCCATCGGGCTTCGCGGGCGGTGGCGGAGCAGGCGCGGGCAGAACCGCGACGGGCGGTTCTGCAGGCGCAGGTGTTGCGGCTGGTGTTGCCGCCGGCGCGGTTGCAACGGCTTGCTCCGTGGTGGCCGCGGGTGTTGGCGCGGGCGTGGTGATCGGTGCCTTCACAACGCTCGCGATCCGTTCGCGCGCAACTTCGATTCGGCCAAGTGCCGGGTGATCGAGCGTGACAGCGGTGTCAGATTCGCCGACGATCTTGCCGCGAAGGACGTCGCCTCCGACAAGCGTAATCGTGTCGCCATCCGCAAATGCGAGGGTCGTGCTTGCGAGGGCGAGCAACATGCACGCAGTGAGCTTTGAAGTCATCGATTTCTCCAGAAGAGTGAAGCGCGGACGGTAGCGCAGCGCAGAGAGAACTGCAAGCATGAACGCGCCGAAGAGGCGGAAGCAGCAAGCGATGCATCCATCCGACGAGAATCACATGAAGGAAGACCTTGAGAGCGATGGCACGTACCGCGTTGCGCCTGATGACGCGAAGCGTGACGAGATGAAGCGCGAGGAAATGAAGCGAGACGAGATGAAGCGAGAGGCGAAGCCTGCGCGGGCGGCAACGACGCGTGCGTCGGAGACTCGGGAAGCTCACACGCAGAGCGACGAAACTGAGGGTGATGAGCATGGAGGCGACGCAAGCGAGGAAGGTGACGAAAGTCACGACGACTCGC
>JBEIJG010000428.1:0-3071 GCA_040380385.1 Phycisphaeraceae bacterium
AAGGGCAAGGGCGGTTCGATGCACATGTTCGATCGCCCGAACAATCTCTTCGGTGGTCACGGCATCGTCGGCGCGCAGACGCCGCTGGGTGCGGGCCTCGCGTTCGGCACGAAGTACGAAGATGAAGTCATCAACGGTGGCAAGAACCGCCGCGTAACGCTCGCGTTTCTCGGTGACGGGGCTGTGAATCAAGGCGCGTTCTACGAGGCGATGAACCTCGCGGGCCTGTTCGATCTTCCGGTGATTTTCATCGTCGAGAACAATGGATACTCGATGGGTACGGCGATTCATCGCGGTACGACCATGAGCCATGACCTCACGATCAAGGGCCGCGCGCACGGCTTGAAGGAAGCGACGATCGACGGCATGGACATGCTCGCCGTCTATCACGACATGCACGAACTCGCCGAGTGGTGCCGCGCGAATTCGCGCCCCGCGTTTGTCGACATGAAGTGCTACCGCTACAAGGGTCACTCGATGTCCGACCCGCGTAAGTACCGCACGCGCGAAGAAGAAGAGCGTCACGAATTGAATGATCCGATCGGAAAGTACGAGCGCGCGTTGCTTGATCACGGCGTGATCACCGACGAAACGATCAAGTCGATCATGGCTTCGTGCCGCGAAGAAGTGCGCGACGCGATTCAGTTCTCGAACGAGTCGCCTGAGCCGCCAATGTCGGATCTCTACACCGACGTGTTTGTCGAGCCTTGGGGACGCTTCCCTGGCTCGTCGCAACCTGATTTCACCGGGGGCGCAACCAACGTCTGCAGCTTCCGTTCGACGAATGGAAAGGAAGGTCTCGTATGACCGCAGTCCTCACAAGTGGAGTCACGAGTGGAGTCATGAGCAATCCCGTCTTCCGCGAGCCGGAAACTCTCGGCGGTCCAACCCGCGAGATCGAATTCCGCGACGCGATCCGCGAAGCGATGAGCGAAGAAATGCGCCGCGATAAGCGCGTGTTTCTGCTCGGCGAAGAAGTCGCGCAGTACGACGGCGCGTACAAAGTGTCGAAGGGCATGCTTGCCGAGTTCGGTGAGCGTCGCATCATCGACACGCCGATCTCGGAGTCTGGCTTTGCAGGCATGGCGATTGGCGCGGCCATGATCGGCCTCCGTCCGATCTGCGAATTCATGTCGTGGTCTTTCTCGCTTGTCGCGGCCGACCCGATCTTGAACAACGCACCGAAGATGCTCTACATGTCGGGTGGTCAGTGGGGTTGCCCCATCGTCTTCCGCGGCAACGACGGCGCAGGTGGACAGCTCGGCTCGACGCACTCTTGGTGCGTCGAAGGCCTCTACTCGAACGTCCCCGGCGTCAAGATCGTGATCCCATCGTGCCCCGCCGATGCGAAGGGCCTGATGAAGACCGCGATTCGCGACGACGATCCGGTGTTCTTCCTCGAAAGCGAGCGCATGCTCGGCAGCAAGGGCCACGTGCCCGAGGGTGAGTATCTCATTCCGTTCGGTCATGCGGCCGTGCGCCGCCGGGGCACCGACTGCACGCTCTGCTCGTGGGGTCGTCCGGTGAATTTCTGCCTCGAAGCGGCGGAAATCCTCGCGAAGGAAGGCATCTCATGTGAGGTGATCGATCTTCGCACGATTCGTCCGCTCGACATGCCGACGGTCATTCAAAGTGTCCGTAAGACGAACTGCGCGGTGGTGGTCGATCAGTCGTGGAGCTTCTCGTCGCCAGGCGGCGAACTTGCGGCGCTCATCCACAAGCACTGCTTCGATGATCTCGACAACTTCGTCTACCGCGTCCACTCGGACGACGTGCCGACGCCGTACTCGTCGAAGCTCGAGCAGGAGTACTTGCCGAACGTTCGCAAGATTTGCGAAGCGGTGCGCGCGGCGACCTATCGCGCGTGAGGCGGGAGTGCCGCGACGTTGTTGAGAAGTGATGCAAGATGAGGTTTGCACGAGTGCGCGACGCGCGTTCGAGACGAGCCTCAACAGAACCGCGAAGAGAACCGCGAAGAGAACCGCGAAGAGGACTGCGAGACACCTATGCCGATCGAACTGACCATGCCTCGTCTCTCTGACACGATGGAAGCGGGCACCGTCATCAAGTGGAACGTCAAAGAGGGCGACGCTGTGCGCTCCGGATCTGTGCTCGCCGACATCGAGACCGACAAGGCGACGATGGAGATGCAGTGCTTTGATGATGGCAAGCTTGCTGCGATTTTGGTTGAGCCAGGCAAGCAAGTGAAGGTCGGCACGACGATCGCGTTGATCGCGCTCGAGGGTGAAGATGTCGCGTCGGTGAAGGCTGGCGGTGGTAAGTCGGGTGGCGGCGCGGGTGCCGCTGCGAAGCCAGCGCCAGCTGCAGCGCCGGTCGCGGCTGCTCCGGCACCGATGCCAGCGCCAACTCCAGCGCCAACTGCTGCACCGACTCATGTCGTTCAGACCGAAACGCGCCACGGCATGGAAGGATTCCCGTCACTTGAAGAAGACGGCCCGCGCATGCGCGTGAGCCCTGTCGCTCGTCGTATGGCGGAAGAGCAAGGCGTCGACATTCGCACCGTGAAGGGCACTGGCCCCGGCGGTCGCGTCATCAAGCGCGACGTCGAACTCGCGATCGAGAACAAGGCAAGCATGAAGACGGCGTCCGCAGCCGCGGCGACCATCTCGCCGTCGCAGGCGTTGGCTGTCTCGACGAGCGGCGTGCAGACCCCAAGCGCGCCGCTTGCGCTCGCGCTTCCGGGCCGCGATGTCGCGCTCACGGGCATGCGCCAAACGATCGCGCGTCGCCTCGTCGAGTCGAAGACGACGATCCCGCACTACCAAGTCACGATGAAGTTCGACATGGATCGACTCATCGATCTTCGTCAGAGCTACAACGAGAAGTTGAAGTCGTCGGGCGTGAAGCTGTCGGTGAACGACTTCCTTGTGCGCGCGTGTGCGCTTGCGATGGCTGAGCATCCGTACTTCAACGCGAGCTTCGCCGGCGACCACAGTCGCATCCACGAGACGGTCAACATCGGCGTGGCGATCTCGCTGCCCGATGAGAAGGGCGGCGGACTGGTCGTCGGCGTCATCAAGGACGCGGAACACAAGAGCCTGCGCCAGATC
>JBEIJG010000429.1:0-3056 GCA_040380385.1 Phycisphaeraceae bacterium
ATCTGCACCGAGTCCAACACCAATTTCGAGAACCTGCAACCCACGTGAGTCTTTGAACTTTGCGAAGCCAGGGATGTACGGCTCGAGTTCATACCTCGCACGTGTCTGCGCGAGATAGCCTTCGCGATCCGTGCTCGGAAGTAAGAGTTCTTCGCCGCAAGAAGCGCGATTCCAGAAGTCGCGTACATCGGACTTCAACGCATCATTTTCAGGTTGCCCACCCTCAGACGGATGACTCATACGGCACCCCCTCGGTCAAGGAATCGGCGGCACCACATTTCAATGGAAAGCAGAGAAAGCAGCGTGTAATTCGCATCGATACGGCCCGAGTGGTTCGCATCAATCAATTGCTGAACGGCTGCGGGATCGAAGAGTCCACGACGACGAAGGCTTTCCGCACCGAGCATGTCCGCGAGCAAAGGTCGAAGTTCGTGCAACATCCAACGTCGCAACGGCGCACCAAAGCCGGATTTCGGGCGGTAAATCACGTCGTGCGGGAGATACGGCTCCATCGCCTTCTTGAGCACCCACTTGCCCACCTTGCCACGTTGCTTGAGATGCGCGGGAACGCGCGCTGCGAACTCGACGAGTTCAAGATCGAGAAGCGGCACGCGCACTTCGACACCCACCGCCATGGACATCTTGTCGGTGTAGGTGAGGTTGTGATCGGCCAAGAAGAAGCGCTGCTCGATCGCAAGCATGCGCTCGATCGCGGGGACCGAGGCAGGCAGCGGTCGAATGAAATCGAGAATCGGTGCGAGCGCGGGATTCGCGGTCGCCGCGCGTCGCATTTCAGGTGTGTAGAGCGCGAGCAGATCGGCTTCGCGAGCCCACATGAAGTAGTTCGCGAGCCGCGCGTCACCCGACAATCCAGCGCCATTTGTGAGCTTCGCCAATCGCCGCAACAACGGCTTGCGCGCGTCGCCACGACGTCCAAAATCCTCAATTGCGCCGCGGATGGATGACGGCATCCAATCCCAGTATTTCTGCAGCAACACCGCATGATGGCGCCGGTATCCGGTGAAAAGATCGTCGCCACCAGCGCCCGAAAGCAGCACTTTCATGCCGTGCTTCCGCGCGAGTTCGCAGATGTAAAGCACGTTCAGCGGAGCTGGATCGGCGAGCGGCTCGTCGAGTTGCCAAATCATCTTCTCGAGATCGCCCGCCATGCGGTTCGCCTCGATTTCGACGGTGTGCAGCTTTACTCCGAGGTGCTTCGCGACGCGCTCCGCATACGGCAAGTCGTCGGTAACACCAGCCTCTGTGCCGCCAACCTGGCGAATCGTGAAACACTGGATGTCTGGTACCTGCTCACGCGCGAATGCAACGATCGCGCTTGAATCTAGTCCGCCGGAAAGGAATGCACCAACCGGCACATCGGCCACCATTTGGCGAGAGACCGCGGCACGGATCGCGGAAACAGCGCCGTCCACAGCAGCTTGCTCGCCAAGATCTGCGTGAACACCGCGGAAAACAGGCAGTTGGTACCACGTCGCGCGTCGAACGATCCGACCTTCGCGCAGGACAAGAAGTTCGCCTGGGAGGACCTTTCGAACTGCTTTGAGCGGCGTTCCCTCACCCGGGCACCAAAGACAACTGATGTATCGATGCAACGCGGCAAAGTCGAGTTCACGCGTTTCAGGAACAAGCTCGAGAAGCCCCTTGATTTCGCTTGCAAACGCGACGCCCTTCGAAGTTTCCGCGTAGTAGAGCGGCTTGACGCCCAGCGCATCGCGCGCAACAAGCGTGTCCCCTGTGCGAGCATCGAACATGGCGATCGTGAAGATGCCGTTCAATCGCGGCAGCATGCGCTCGCCCTCTTCGAGATAGAGGTGCAGGATCACTTCGGTATCGGAGTGGCCGCGAAAGGTGTGGCCCTTCGACTCGAGTTCCTTGCGAAGCTCGCGGTAGTTGTAAATCTCGCCGTTGAAGACGAGTTGCACCGAGCCGCCCTCGGCGTACATCGGTTGATGTCCAAGCGGCGACAGGTCAATGATCGAGAGTCGCGCATGACCGAGCCCGACCTGTGCTTGGTCGTTGGTGAACGACCCCGAATCGTCAGGACCACGGTGACAGATCGCACGGATTCCTTGCTGGAGCCCCTGCGAGTCAAATCGACCTGAGTACCCAATGATGCCGCACATAGAACGAAGACTCAATCTGAAAGCCGCCGCCGAATTTGGAGGCAAACCCGTAGCGCGGCTTTCATCGGCCCATTCAATCGCGCGCGTGAAGCAATTCGGCCGGGACTTTCGCCGCGATGGTCGGATAGGGTGCGGATTATGCGGATGCTCCGAACCTCGCTCGCCGTCTCCCTCAGTGCAGTTTCCTCGATCAACGCCGCAGCCGACGAAGGCATGTGGCTTCCAAACGCGCTCCCACTCGCGCAGATAAAGGCGGCATACGGCTTCGAACCGAGCGCAGGATGGGCAGATCACTTGCAGCGCTCCGCCGTGCGATTTTCAACGGGCGGGTCCGGCTCGCTTGTCTCGGCGCAAGGCCTTGTGATGACAAACCACCATGTTGGCAGCGACATGTTGGCGAAGCTCTCCACGCCGACGCGAGATCTGCTTGAGACGGGATTCCTGGCGCGTTCGCGCGCCGACGAACTTCCTTGTCCAGATCTAGAACTCGATGTGCTCTGGTCGATCGAAGATGTCACGGCGCGCATCGAGAAAGCCGCGAACGATGTGACCGATCTCGCCAAAGCCGGCGCTGCGCGACGCGCCGCGATTGCAGCGATCGAAGACGCGGCAACAAAGTCGACCGGCCTGAAGTGCGAAGTCGTCACCCTGTATCAAGGGGGTCGATTTCACCTCTACAGCTACAAGACCTATCGCGATGTCCGCTTGGTTTTCGCGCCCGAAACAGCGATTGCATTCTTCGGTGGTGACACCGACAACTTCGAGTTTCCGCGTTTCGATCTCGACTGTTGCTTCTTCCGCATCTACGACAATGGCAAACCACTCTCGCCTGAAAACTTCCTTCGCTGGGACATCGCGAGCAGCGGCAAGAACCCAGATGGCGCCAACGGTGCACAAGAAGGCGAACTTGTC
>JBEIJG010000430.1:0-3045 GCA_040380385.1 Phycisphaeraceae bacterium
ACGCAGATTTCGCTCCATTCGATCGAGCAGCACGACGGGTCAAAGTCGCACACGAGCGTGCAGCACTCGGGTTGCTCGCAACCTGGTGTCGCGTGCACCTCGCGACAATCGCCAGGAACCGGACATTGCGCAGGCGCCGCGTACGCGATCGCGCCGACAGCCAACGCACCAAAGAGCCTCAACGCGCCCAAGAGCCTCAACGCACCAAAGAGCGCATGTGCGGATCGATGGAACTTCATCGCGCCGCTCCTAGTGCACGGGTTTGTGCGCGGGTTTGTGCGCGGGTTTGCGCGTTGGTACGTGTCGATTGCTTCTGCTCTCGTTTGGCATCGACTTCCGCCGCAGGAGCGGGCGTCACCTTCAACATGTTTTCTGAGATCGGTCGCGAGAGACTTCCGAGCCAAACAGCGACGTCTGATGCATCGACAACACCGTCCTCGTTCCAATCATGCTGCGCGGCTGAGGGAAGCGGCGAACGCGACCAACTCGCTGCGGGCGTGCTGTTCGTCACTTGCTCGGTCGGCTGAGATCGCGCGCTGTGCTCGCGCGTCGCGCGGTTCGCTGCGGCCAATCCTCCGCAGCCTGAGCCACTCCCCTGCTGCGGCGTGATGTTGCGACGCGTCAGAATCGTGCGGCCAGGACCGTCGATCGTGATCAAATCGAGATCGCAGTCGCCGTCGTAATCAAACGCATCGCAGTGCCGAACAAGGCTTCCGAACGGGTAGTAACCGTCTTGTTCGAAGAGGAAATCGCCGACAGAAACACAGCGATGGGCCGAGAGAAGTCCAGGCAGCGCTGAACCGCAAATCATGTCGAGATCGCCGTCGGAATCGAGATCTGCGAGTTTCACGGAGAAGACGTATCCGCTGCTCGGCCCGTCGCCAATGATGCGCTCGTTGAATCGGCCCGTGCCATCGTTTCGGAACCACACGATGCGCTGCGTCGTCTCGAGGACGAGCGCTGGCGCGTAGATGTCGAGATCGCCGTCACCATCGATGTCCGCAAGATGCGCCGCCGAGATACCAGGCCGTTCATTCCCAATCCGCGGCCCGCGATACTCGACCGCGCGCGTGAATCGCCCCGATTCGTTTCGAATGACTGCGATGCGACCGCCGCCGAGCTGATTCGCGACGAGATCAAGGTCACCATCGCCGTCGATATCGCCCGTTTCAATCATGCGCGGGAAGCCATATCCCCCGAGATATTGCGCACAACGCACGCGTTGCACACGCTCGAAGCTGAGCCCACCGTTGTTTGCGAAGTACTCAAACGACTGGCCAATATAGGAACTCACGACGACATCGATGTCGCCATCGGAGTCGAAGTCGCCGATGGCGATTCCTTCCGGATCGCGGCCGACTCCGAGTTCGATACCCGCAACGACGACGGGGGCCGCGAACTGCCCCCCGGCAAGTCCGCGGTACACGACCACGCGAGGCAAATCACCGCGCCAAGCCGAAACGATGTCGACCAAACCATCGCCATCCATGTCGCCGAATTCGAGCCAGTCAGTAAAGCCCTCGGCACTCAGCGTCTGCAACGGCGTGAAGCCGCCGAGACCGTTGCCTTTGTACGTGAGCAACCGATCGTCTGGATCACGACCAGCGATCGCGAGATCTTGCTTCCCGTCGCCATCGATGTCGCGCACACGGAACATCGTGGGGAAGAACGGCTCAGGCAGAACCGTCATCACGGGTGCGTTGAAAACAAGCGGCTCTTCGTCGGCGATCGCCGCAGTGGCAACACCAACCATCACCAAGAGCGAGCCAAGGACTTGAAAGGAACCCCCGCGACACGCAAAAGCACCGCTCGTCGAGCATGTGTCTTTCATCGCCTGTATTCGGTGAGGATGAACGTCGTGTGGGCTTTGCATCGCGTGTCGTCCGAATCCGATGCTACGCGGGCCCTGTTCGAGTGTCGATCCTTAGCGCCAATTTGAAAGCAGGATCGACAGATCCGCAGCACCCACCAATCCATCGCCGTTGATGTCGCCAGGTCCGCTCGTTCCCCACGCGCCGAGCAAGAGCGAGAGGTCGATCGCATTCACCAAGCCGTCGCCGTTGAGATCGCCAGGAACCGCTTGACGGGTACCAGCAACGTCAAGATCCGCTGTCAACGCGCGGCTCAACGCAATCGAAGTGACATCGCCAGACAGCAGCAGATTTGCGGTGCCGCCCGTTGGAATCACCGTCGGAAGCGCGAGAGGGACATTCACGAACGGATCTGCCGTGACTGGTTCGTTCGTCGAAGAGCTATCCGAAATCGCGAGCGCCAACGTCACGGTGTTCGTGCCTTCGACGAGTCGTCCCGTCAGCGGAAGCACGCCCGGCGTCGGCGCACCGTCACCGATGGGTTGACCAAGCGCGTTTGCGACCAGCGTGTAATTCACAGGCACGGTGACCGTGAATTGGTACGAGCCATCCTTCTGCGGCACAAGCGCGCCAAAGACGCTCTCCCCCGTCTGCACCGCCGTGAGTTCGGTCACTTCCGCGCTTCCAACGGGCACAGGAATCGTCACACCGCCTGGGTAGAGCGACGACGGACTCACGGTGCGGAACGTTTGATAGTTGATGTTGACCGTCGCGCCGAGTGCGCCCACTTCTCCGCCGAGCAAATCGATCGACAAGTTTGCGACTCGAATCTGCAAACCTTCACTATCCACGCCGAGCACAAGCGAACCGGTCGGACTCGACACGATGTCGCCCGCTAGGACGAATGACGCGGTGTACGGAATCGGATTGTTGCCGGTCCCACCAAAGACACCCGGAAGCGTGCGCGTACCCGCTGGGTTTGCCACGGCGTCGTAATCTCCGATCAGGGTGCCCGCGAAGGGCGCCGCGAGATCAATCGTTTGCGTGACGGAACTCGTTTTCGACACAACGTCACAGTCGAAGAGCACTTCATCTGCGCGAGCTTGGCTGAAGACCGCAGAGGTCAGCGTGAGTGCGGTCAGAATCGCGGCGCGAGGGTGGTGCAGAGACATGGGGGAAAGGTACTCCGGACGTTCCAGTATCCAAACGATCCAAACGGTGAAAGTGAAATTGA
>JBEIJG010000431.1:0-3036 GCA_040380385.1 Phycisphaeraceae bacterium
CCAAGCATCGATCCAAGCATCGATGCAAACATCAACGCAAGTAGGGGCAACGCAACTCTCAGCGGTCCATCTCGCGGGCAAACGCGCAGAACGCTGCACGGTGGTGCTTGGTTTGACGGGTGAAAGTGCCGATGCCAACGCGAGTGTGACCGGAAGCGCGAGAACGACCGCGAAGTTGTCGACGAACGCAAAGGTTGCAACGAAGCGCACCACTGCGAAGACCGCGCCTGTTGTCAAGATCACGCATCACGCTGCCGATGGCTCGACGCAGACGATCGCGCCCTCGACGGAATCGCCGGTGGACTTCTACGCGAGTGATCTTCCGATTGGAACGGCGCGTCTCGAGCGATGCACCGGATCACTCGTCGCGCTTCTTGGCGACATCGTCGTGGTCGCAGGTGCCGCACGCACGAAAATCACGGTCAAAGTCGATGGAAGCGTGGTCGTCCTCACCGTTCCTGCGGAAGGACGCGCACCGAAAGTCACGAAGGTTCGTGGGCTACGTTTTGCGGCCGTGACGTACGCAATGGCGCGCGGTGTTGGTCTTGTCGATGACGGACTTGAGTTTGTAGATCGTGAGGGCGAAGTGCTCGCGCGCATTCGTCGCAACGGTGTCGTCGAAGAAGGATCGACCCAGCAGCAATCATCGAAGGGAAGCACCGCTCCATCGCGCGGCGAACTCTCCGGTGCAGTGACGCTCTCATCACCGATTGCGCTCGTTGAACATGGACTCATCGATGGTTCGCACCCGCGATTTGCGAGCGTGGCGTCGCCATCGTCGTTGGGCGCATACGGCTTGATGACGATGCATGGGTACTACCGCGCATGCTTTCAACCACCGAAGCGCAAGGGCGGTGAGTTGCTTGCGCTCGCGAGTGGTTTGCGCACAGAGCATCGCAATACCTCAAAAAAAGGCAGCGAAACGCGGGTTTTTGAAATCGGCGCACATGTGTTGCCCGCATTCGGCGGACATCATGACGAGAGACTTGGTTTGTATGAGAGAGGGTTGTATGAGCGAGGTTTGTATGAGCGCGGTCTTCAAGAGCGAGGTCTTCATGGAGCACTGCTCGAAGTGCAACCGTTGAAGGGTGTGAAGAGCGCACTCGTTGAACTTCCTGATTTCGATGCGACGACGCTCGGCACGTTTGTGTGGGGCTACGAACCTCGCGGCGCGTTAGGCGCACGGACAACGGTGCGATGGACTTTCGCGGCGCGCACGGGCGCAGTCGTGTTCCGAGTTCCTGCGTGGTGGAGTGATGAAGGCCACGCGCGCATGGGTCATCGCATACGACTCAATGGCGCGCTCCTCGATGCTGAACTGCACGCAACGAACACGGTACTTCTCGATGGTGCGAAGCTCTCGCCGATGCGGCCTGCGCCACTTGCGAAGGGCGAGAAACCACCCAAGGGCCGAAACATCAAGTTGATTCCAGGCGACAACGAACTCTTGCTTGATCTCGATCCTCACGCGGCGCTCGACGATGCACGATTGAAGCGACTGGCGAAGGAGATGGAGTTCCTCGAACTTCGAGAGGATTTCGCGGCGACTTGGGCGTTCGCGCGCGTGAGTCCGCCTTCGAGTTGGTCGCTCGCGCAACCGCTTGCTCGACGTGGAAAGTCAGCGTCATCGATGCCAACAGCGCACTCGGCGGCCGCACTGCCGACGTGGTTCCGCTGGACCTTTCACATGGATGCGATGCCGACTTCTGGATGCAACACCGCGTTGGTTGTGGAACATCCAGTCGACGAACTTGGGACGATTCTTGTGAATGGCGCACCAGCGATGGTGCTCGATGGCGTGAGTGGTGAACGCATTGGCACTGCGAAGAAACCACAGTTGCGTCGCACGCTGCAACTCACGGCGTCACACTTGCGCGTTGGTGCAAATGAGATCGACGCGTTTTCACCAAACGGCGTGCTGCCAGCGTTGAGTGTTCGCCACATATCGCAGCCACGAGCGTGAGCCTACATGCCTGATGCACAGCGCGATGCACGCAGAGTACGCGTCATTCATAAAGCGCTTCCCTGAGAGAGCGCTTGATCGAAAGAGCACTTGATTTAGAGCGCAGTTGGATGCCACACCGTTTTGATCTCAACGAATGGTTGAATCGCAAATGGCGAGTTCCAGAACGAGTCATCATCAAACTTTGGCGCATCACTGAAGAGACACACGCGCTTCAAGTTCTCCGCGGCGCCGAGTTCAAGTGCCTTGGCGTCGTCGTTTGAAAGATGCGCGCCAGCGACTGCGGCGATATCGCGATGCGATGCAATCCACGGACAGAGTTCGCTGCGCAAACCTGTGAGCACGTTGATGATCGCTGCAGGAACATCGCTCGTCGCCACAGCCTCCGCGAATGCAATCGCCAGTGGCGCGTTCGCGTGGATCGGCGTCACAATAATCGCTGCATTTCCCGAAGCAATCACAGGAAGTACGAGTGAGATGATCGCGAGTAACTGTGCGCCGTCAGGTACGACGACCGCAACAGTACCCATTGCTTCGGGCATCGAGAACACAAAGTACGGACCAGCGACGGGCTGTTTGCCACCGAGGATGGAAGCAATTTTGTCGGTCCAACCGGCGTAACAAACGCATCGGTCGATCGCGCGATCAATCTCGCGCGTTGCATCCGCTTTGGATCGCCCCTCGATCGACATGATGAGCGAAACAAACTCTGCTCGTCGCGCTTCGAGCATTTCTGCGAGGCGATACATCACTTGACCGCGGTTGTACGCAGTGGCGCTCGCCCACTTTGGTTGTGCGGCGTTCGCCGCTTCGACTGCATCGCGCAAATCTTTGCGGCTTGCGTGCGATGCATGCGCGACGACGCGCTTCTTCGCGTCCTTCACGGGAACCGTGCGACCACTCTCGCTGCGGGGGAACGCGCCGTTCACGAACAATTTCAGCGTCTTCGTCACCTCGACGCGTGTCGAGTCTTTCGTCGCACTCATCGCGCACCTCCGACTTTGACGTACGAGGAAAGTCCTTGTCGTCCACCTTCACGACCGAAGCCCGACTCGCGATAGCCGCCAAACGGC
>JBEIJG010000432.1:0-3029 GCA_040380385.1 Phycisphaeraceae bacterium
AATCGCTTGATGTAGCCAGGGATGCACTTCAGGTTCTCCATGGGCATCGCCATGAGAAGCACGGAAATCGTGCCGCCGAACACCATGATGAAGCCCTTCGACGAATAGAACATCGAGAAGTTGCCGTGCGACGCCATCCACATGACGAGGACGCACGCGGCGAAACCGATGATGCTTCCAATGATGCTGGCCTTGTCCATACTCAATCGCCTCCGGCAAGTGCGTGTGCGCTTGCGATACAGCCGTGTGGGACCACGGCCGAGGGTCGGAATCGGCACGATTGGCCTAGCGCATCCCTGTCGACTGCGCGGATTCCGCCGTTTGGGGCCGTCTGTGCGGGTTCGATCGGTTGTCGAGCGCAAGGAGCGCATCGGGCGGTCCATTCTCGGACGGCGCCCCTCGGTTCCCTTTGGCGGTTCCGCCTATCCTCGCGCCCCGTATGAACGTCCCTGATCCGATGGATGGAAGTCTGAGTCCGCGCACCACGAAGCCGTTGGTGGTTGTGACCGAGCACCTAGCCGAAGAGGCTGCGGACTGGCTTGGCACGCGCTGCGAACTGTTGCACGCCTCGGTGACGGACCATCGTTTCATCGAAGCGGCCCATGAGATCGAGGGGCTCGTCGTACGAACGTACACGCGGGTCGACGAGGCGCTCCTTGCGATGTTGCCGCGACTTCGCGTGGTCGGTCGCGCGGGAGTCGGCGTCGACAACATCGATCTTGCGGCGTGCCGCGCGCGCGGCGTGCAAGTCGTCACGACGCCGGATGCGAATACGCAAGCGGTGGTGGAGTACGTCCTTTGTCTTCTCTGTGACGCGCTGCGCCCGCGGCTCTTTCTCGAGGAGCCTGTGGCGAAGCCGGAGTGGGATCTGATCCGGCAGGACATCGTCGGCCTTTGGCAGATGGATGAACTCGTGCTCGGAATCCTCGGACTCGGACGAATCGGTCGTCGCATCGCGCAAGTGGCGCGCGCGATCGGTTTTCACGTCATCTACCACGACATCGAAGAGATTCCGCTCGAGGCGCGTCACGGCGCAGAGAGCGTCACGCTTTCACGACTCCTTGCCGAGAGCGACATTCTCACCGTCCACGTCGATGGTCGGCCGAGCAATCGCCGTTTCCTAGGGCGCGAACAGTTTGCGGCGATGCGGCCAGACGCCATCGTGATCAACACGTCGCGTGGCTGCGTGCTCGATCCACAAGCACTCGCGGAGTGGTTGCGGATGAATCCGGCAGGGGCGGCACTTCTCGATGTGCACGATCCCGAGCCATTTGGCGACGACTGCCCGCTGCTCGGCTTACCGAACGCGCATCTCGCGCCGCACTTGGCGAGCCGCACGATGACCGCGATGGACAACATGTCGTGGGTCGTGCGCGATGTGGCGGCGGTACTCGAAGGCCGCGCACCGCGCTACCCGTACGTCTGAGCGGTGCCGTGCACCGTTGGAAGGTCAGGACGCGCGCTTCGCCTCTGCCGCGATCCACGCATCGATGTTCCGTTCGAGAACATCGAGTGGCAGTGGGCCCTCGAGCAACACCGCATCGTGGAAACGTCGAATGTCGAAACGCGCGCCAAGCGCCGACTCGGCGTTCGCGCGCAAGCGTCGAATCACAAGTTCACCGATCTTGTAGCCGCACGCTTGTCCGGGCCAACTGATGTAACGATCGACCTCGTTCACGATGTTGAGTTCGCTCAGCGCGGTATTCTCCTGCATGAACGCGATCGCGCGCTCGCGCGGCCAACCAAATGCGTGCATGCCCGTGTCGACCACCAAGCGGCACGAGCGCCACATCTCATAAAGCAGTCGGCCGAAATCGTCGTAGGGATCTTGGAAGAACCCCATTTCGATACCGAGCCGCTCGGCGTACAGCGCCCAACCCTCGGTGAACGCCGTCGAATCGAGATCCTTGCGGAACTCGCGCACACCTTCGAGTTCTTGCGCCAGCGCGATTTGGAAATGGTGTCCGGGCACCGCCTCGTGCAGTGAAAGCGGGATGAACTCATACGTCGGTCGCTGATCAAGCGCGTAGGTGTTTGCGTAGAACCAACCTGGCTCGCCACGTTGTGGACTGCCGGGCTGGTAGTACGCGGTCGTCTGCGTTGGCGCCATGAAGCGCGGAATCTCACGGATGCCATACGTGAGACGGGGAAGTCGACCGAAGAGCGCGGGCAACTTCGGGTCGATGCGCTTGCAGACTTCGCGATAACGCGTCAAGAGTTCTTCGGGAGTCTTGCAGTAGAAGCGTGGATCGGTGCGGAGATAGCGGATGAAGGCCGCGAAGCGATCGCCGTCCGGCATCGCCGCGCGCGCGGGATCGGCTGCGAACCAATCGGTGCGCGCGATGACCACGAGCATTTCCGCGCGAATCCGCGCAACTTCCGCGAGGCCCGTCTTGTGAATCTCCTCTGGCGACATCGACGTCGTCGTATGGACTTCGAGTTGATGCGCGTACCACGCCGCACCGTCCTTCATATCGCGTGCGCCAATCGACGCACGGCACTTCGGCAAATACTCGCTGGTGAAAAACAACTCGAACTCCGTCAGAGCGGAATCAATCGGGTCGAGCCATCGCTCGACCTCGGCGCGAAGCCGCGTGCGGTCCGCATCGCTGATCGATTTCGGCATGACGGTGAAGGGCTTGCGCAGTTGATCGGGCAAACTCACGCGCGCCGCGCGGATCTGCGCGGCAACTTGCACGACCGTCACACTCGGGGGCACCACACCCTCCTCGAGCCCGCGACGCATGACCGTGATCGTGTCGAGAATCGTGCCGGGTACGCCCGACAATCGCTTCGCATACGCCTCGTAGTCATCGAGGTCGGCGAAGGTCGCGAGGTCGCCCATCTGCACGATTTCCGTGTGAATTCCCCAACGGCCGTCGATCGGAATCATCCAACCGCCGAATCGATGTCCGTTCACCGAGAGTCGAAGTTCGCGCTCAAGAAGATCCGCATCGAGTCGATCGCGCGCGGACAATTTCTCGTGCGGGATGGCGCGCAATTCCTCGAGGAAGAGGCCGATCTGCGCT
>JBEIJG010000433.1:0-3026 GCA_040380385.1 Phycisphaeraceae bacterium
GCAACGCCGCTGCGACCCGCGCGCGCGGTGCGGCCGATGCGGTGGATGTACACCTCAGGGTCCTCGGGCATGTCGTAGTTGACGACGTGCGTGATGTCATCGACATCGAGGCCGCGCGCGGCGAGATCGCTCGCGACCAGCACTGAAAGATCACCCTCGCGCAACTTGTCCATGACCTTGTCGCGCTTCTTCTGATACATGTCGCCGTGCATCGCGTGCGCGTCGATCTTGTTGCGGCCGAGGAACTCGGTCACATCATCGACTGCACGCTTCGTGCGGCAGAAAACCACGGTCAAATGCGGGGTTTCCTTCTTCAGTAAGTGGAGGAGCAGGCGCTTCTTATCCCAGCGTTCGACCGTGAAGTAACTCTGCTTCACCTGCGCGACCGTCAGGCTCTTCTCGAAGGTCACGATCTTCTCGGGATCCTTCATGTAACTGCGCGCAAGCTTCTCGATCTCCGGCGAAATCGTGGCCGAGACGAACATCGTTTGCGGCGTCTTTCGAAGTTTGCCGAGGATCTTGCGAATGTCATCGCGGAAGCCGATATCAAGCATGCGGTCGACTTCGTCGAGGATCGCAAAGCGGAAGTGTTCGAATGGCAGAATCCCGCGCTCGGCGAGATCCATCACGCGCCCAGGCGTGCCGACGATGATCGGCGGGCCCTTCTTCAACTGCGGGATTTGCTTATCGATCGGCTGGCCGCCGTACACGGCAACCGTCTGCACCTTCGCGAATGCGCCGAGCTCTTGCAGTTCCCGCGCGACTTGGATGGCAAGTTCGCGGGTCGGAACGAGGACAAGCGCGCCAAACGCAGCCTCGGTGTCGAGCATCTGGAGGAGCGGAAGACCAAAGGCTGCGGTCTTACCCGTGCCGGTCTTCGCTTGGCCGAGGACGTCCTTTCCCGTGAGGGCGACCGGAATGAGGGCGGCTTGGATCTTGGTCGGGTGCTTGAAGCCCCGCTGGGTGAGTCCTTCGAGAACCGCGGGCTTGAGGCCGAGGTCGGCGAAGGTCTTGGAAAGGTCGAACGTGTCTGGGGAAGCTTGGTCCATCGTGGAGTCCGTTGCCCTGAATCTCGCTTGGCTCTCAATTGGATTTCAAACGTTCGGAACTCGGAAGGTTGAATCGTGAACGGCTGGATCTGCAAGCACTGGGTTGAGGCGTCCTCGCTTCAACGTCCCGCTGTCATGCATCCGTCCGTCTGTATCCGTACCTCTGATCCGCTCTTCGAAATTCGCTCTTCGAGATGCGTTTGAATGTCACGACAAATGTGACAGATCCAACTGATCGATCCAGGGCTTTCTGCGCGGCGCATCGGGCGTCGGCCTGATTGTTTCTAGGGGGGTGATGGTAGAGGCTTTCAGAAGTCGATACAAATGCACTTACGGACCATCGCAGTCAGGAAGATTGCGACCGCCGACCGTCCGCGTTGTCGAGGCAAACGACCGCGAACGGCACGAAACGGCAGCGCATCGCGGCGAAGCGCAGCAATCGCGAGGCATGACGCCATGCAAGACACGAGCGCCATCGACATCGACCTCTCGACCATCGATCACAACATGGCCGCGATTCGTCGTGCGGTTGGCGGATCGTGTGCGCTGTGTCCCATCGTGAAAGCAGATGCATACGGCCTCGGCGTCGGGCGCGTCGCGCGTCGATTGGTTGCGGCAGGCGCCGAGATGCTTGCGGTGTATTCGCTTCGACAAGCGATCGAAACATCTGCGGCGATGAACGCAGCGGTGCCAGTGCTTGTGCTGATGCCGGTCCACGAGTTTGACCGCGACGACGAACTTCTTCGTTTACTCCTCAGCGGTCAACTGCACGTCACGATTCATGACGAAGCGAATCTTGACGCGCTTGAGCAGGCTGCGCGCACGCTTGGCGCGCGGCTCCCTGTGCATATCGAGATCGATGTTGGAATGAGTCGTGGCGGTGTGCGCGTCGAAAACGTGGGGCGCGTTCTTCGCGCGATCGACGCGAGTACGACGCTCGAACTCCGCGGAATTTACGCGCATTTCACGCACTCGCGTTTCGACGAAGCGCGGACGCGCGCGCAGCACGAAGCGTATCTCCGGGTGCTTGACGAACATCGCCGCTTCATTCCTGACGGTGTGCTTGAGCACGTCGCGAGCACCTACGCGATGGCGCGCAACGCCGCGTATCACCGCTCGATGGTGCGATTCGGACTCGCGTGGCTTGGCTACGGCATCGATGAACTCGAAGCCGATGTGCCTGTCCTTCGTCGGCAAGATCTTCGCAGCGTTGTGCGCTGGACGAGTTCAGTCGTGCAAGCGAAAACGATTCCGGCGGGCGCGTCGGTTGGATACGGCGGTCGTTGGACCGCGGAGCGTGCATCGACCATCGCGCTCGTTCCTGTTGGTTACGCCGATGGATGGCCCGCGCCGCGACACGCGGGCGCTGGGACGCAATTCGTCGGCATCGTCGCGCCGGATGGGAAGCTCGTGCACGCGCCAGTCGTTGGTGCGGTGAACATGGATCAAATCTCTGTCGATGTGACCGGCCTTTACGCGGGCGACCCACACCACTGGATCGGCCGCGAAGTGGAGCTCGTCTCTCGCGATCTCTACGCACCGAATCACTTGCCGCGGCTCGCCGCCCAGTCTGGCGTGATCGTGCACGAATTCCTGACGCGCCTCAATCCACGTGTGCCGCGGACCGTGAGCCTCGGAGCGACGTCGGTTGAAGTACTCGCTGCCGCGCGGGCGTCCCTTGACGTCGGTGGGCCGAGCTTTCGCGTGAATTCCGCGGCCGGCTGAGCTGGGTTCTGAACGAAAGAGGCGAGGCCTCGCGTTGTGAAGTGCAGGCTCGAAGTCCCCGCGCGAAGTCCCCGCGCGAATTCGAAGTTTCCCGTCGGAACGTGCGCTCCTGGGGCGCTCAATGGTCGGTTTCCGGTAGAGTTTGTGCGCAGAGATCGCGGGTACGCACTGGGATCTCGCGAGACAGATGTGAAGTACCCCGAAGCGGGTGATACAGGTGGTTGCGTCCGGAAAGCGAAAGAAGTTCCCTCC
>JBEIJG010000434.1:0-3014 GCA_040380385.1 Phycisphaeraceae bacterium
GAACACGCGGGCAACAAACATACTCTCAATCCCCGAGATCCAAACGACAATACAAACTTTTAATCTTGATCCGTCGATGTTGCAATTTTGAAGTCGGGACCGCTCAGGCAAACCGCGAACAGAGTCTGTACGGCGCATCCTGAGCAAAACACGTGCGACGCCCATGCGACAGATGTGCCCGCAACGTGCACGCAACCTCCACATCGAGTTTCAAAAAGTTGTAAGTGCATCTGAGGCGCAGACTTCGGGCCTCGCGACCATGACCTTTCAACCGCTTCTGGCGACCACTTCCGGCCGCCACGACACTGCGGCGAAGATCGGGCCATCGAGAGAGCATCCGCGCAGGCACCCGAAATCAGTCGCCATCCGCCGAGCAGCGTGCAGATGCCCACGCCCCCGCTCCGACCCACGCGCCGCGTCGCTGGCTCAGTCAACCGCTCCGTTCACCCCGCCAGACAAATTCGCCGCGCGGGCCTCGCCTTCACTCATCACCCTCACTCATCGCCCTCAGCCGCCTCGCGGCCCGGGTCGTCATCACCTTCAGCGCCACCTTCAGCGCCACCTTCCACGTCATCCTCATCACCATTCTCATCCTCATCGCCATCACCAAGCGTGCTCGCGATTTCGAAAACGATTGCAGCGCCGAGTCGCGCAGTGCGATCGTCAACGTCGAGTGCGGGGCAAAGTTCGGCGATTTCCACACCACGCACGCGCTCTGAGGCGATCAAACCGCGCATCACGCGCCGGAACGCGGCATCTGGCGCGATGCCCATCGCGTTTGGCGCACTCACACCGGGCGCAAACGCTGCGGCGAACACGTCAAGATCGATCGAGAGCGCGATTTCCGCCTCATCGATCGCGTCGTTCACCGCGTCCATCACGACCTCGATCATGTCGAGCGCAAATCCGTCGGCATCGACAAGCGTCGCGCCCGCTTGCTCGGCACGTGTGAAAAGTTGCGCCGTGTTCCCGAGTCGCTGCACACCGAGTGCTGCGTAGCGAAACTGCGCGCGCTTCTCTTTGCACCACTCCCACGCTTGCGTAAACGGCGTTCCAGAGTTCGGGCCGCGCGCGGGAATCGGGCGCAGATCCAAATGCGCATCGAAGTTCACACACGCGGGCGCGTTGCCAGACGCACGTGCGATCCCGAGAAACAAACCAAATGCCTGATCGTGTCCTCCACCGAGGACGACCGGCACTGCACCAGCACGCACGATGCGCTCGACCACTGCAGCAAGCGCGTGCTGTGTTTCAACAACCGTCGCAGCCGGTCGAATGTTGCCACACTCGATGAGCGAAACACCTTCAACCGCTGGGAATGAACCCATCCGCTCGCGCAACTTGCGCGGTCCATCTTCGGCGCCAACGCGCCCCATGTTCTCACGAACACCCTCATGCGATGTGTAGCCGATGAAGCAGAGCGTCGGCTCAAAGCAGTGGTCGAGCGGCTCCGACAAATCATGGAAAGCAACCGCTTGGTGCCAGCGACGCACATCAAGACCGTCGCCATCATCGCGGCCGGACCATGCGAGTTTGCTGCCTTTTGTAGGCGGCTCGTACGACGTCGGCAACGGCTCCATCGCAGCGCTCACTTCTTCTTTCCTCCGCCGAAGACACCCTCAAGCGCGTCCCCAACACCCTCGCCGATCGAATTGCCTGCGCCCTCAAGAGCCTTGCCAGCGCCGTCGAGCACCTTGCCCGCAGCTTCACCGAGTCCCTTCGTGACGCCTTCACCAACCGACTTGAGTGCCGTTGCCGCTTCGCCAACACCCTTGTCGACCGCATCACGCAGCGGTCCGGTGATCGCGCCGCCGATTTCCTCGACCGCGCCTTGCAAGCCACCGAGCACCTCACTGCCGAGACCTTCGATGTTCGCAGCGAGCACGCCTTTGATCGCCGAGCCGATGACGACGCCGGAGAGTTCACTCGCGAGCACATCAACACCGCCCTTCGATGAGAGATCACGAACGACGAGATCGGGCAACTTGATTTCGACAACACCCGTTTTGCCACCCGCGATGTTGCGCAGATTCACTTGCATCTTCTCGAGGCGAAGTTCTCGAATGATCGCTTCCTTCGATGCACCCGTTGGCGCTGGCTCCGGTTCCGTCGGCTTCTCGCCGCCTGCGCCTGCGCCGGTTGCTTTCTTCAGGTGATCGGCGAACTTCTGCACATTGAGCGCACCCGAGGAGTCCTTCTCAATCTCGATCACGAGTCCCGTGATTGCAACGCGCTCGATCACAATCTTGTCGCCTGTGAACGACGAAAGCCCCGCGTCGACCGCGATCTCTTGGAGCGCGACGAACTTGGTCGGCGAGTAACCCGCGGGATTGTCGACGTCGAGCCCGCGAATCGCGGTCCTTCCGCTCACGAGTCCGATCGAGGCCTCACGCACGGTGGTCTTTGTGCCAAGCGCGTAGGTGCCCGCGGCCTCGATACCGACGCGCGCGATCGAATCGATGAGGAGGACCGCCGACACCACACCGACGATGATCAAGATGACGAGTGCGAGGAGGAGCTTCTTCAGAATGCCACCGCGGAGGGGCCGGAAATCGTGTTGCATGGCGCGCAGAATACGAACTCTGAGATCGCTGATGCGGGGTCTGCGATCGCCGATGTCGGCCGCCGTCGCCGCGCTCGCAACTGCAGCCCCCACTCGCTCTGGTTACCATGTCCACCCCGATGCTCGAACCCGATATGAACTCCCCCGAGGCAAAGGCTGCGATGGCCCACGTGAAGTCGCTCCTGGGCTTCATTGGCGATGACCCGAACCGCGAAGGACTGATCGACACACCGGCGCGCGTCGTCAAAGCGATGCACGAGCACTTCTGGGGATACCACGCCGACCCGATTGAGCCGTTGCAACGAACCTTCAGCGAAATCGAGGGTTACGACGAGCTCGTCCTGCTGCAGGACATCGAAGTTCACAGCCACTGCGAGCACCACATGGTGCCGTTTGTTGGCAAGGCGCATGTCGCCTACATCCCGAACGGCCGCGTCGTCGGCCTCTCGAA
>JBEIJG010000435.1:0-3010 GCA_040380385.1 Phycisphaeraceae bacterium
ATCGAGAGAACGCCGCGGTCATGCTTCTGGTTGCCGCCCGTAACTTCGCACTTGATCTTGTAACCAGGCCCACCTGTACCAGTGCCCTGCGGGCAGCCACCTTGGATCACGAAGTTCGGGATGACGCGGTGGAAGGTGAGCCCGTTATAGAAGCCCTTCGCAGCGAGATCCCGGAAGTTCTTCACGGTGTTTGGGGCATCGGCGTCGTAGAACACGACGTGCATGTCGCCCCGTACGGTCTTGATGATGGCTTTCGACATAGGGCGAACAGTCTAGCCGAACCCATCAGGCCACGCATCGGCCATACTGCGTGCATGCGGCTTCAATTTCCTGTGGTTGCCCCGCCTCGACAAGCCCTGCCAATGCTCATGTGGGCCGCGCTGGCACTGACCGCGCTCACCGCGTTGTTTGCGATACGTCCTGCGCGCGCCGATGAAACCGAGGCGTTTTTCAAGAAGGGCACGATCCCGCTCATCGAGTTGAAGTTCGACGAGGCTTCGACCGCGTCGCTTCGCAACGAACCGCGGACGTACGCGCGCGTGTTGATCGTCGTCGATGGCAAAGAACTCACGAACACCGCAGGCGCGAAACTCAAGGGCGCCGCCGGAAGCTTTCAATCGTTCGATGAACGCCCGGGCTTCACCATCAACCTTGGCAAGTTCGACGGCGAGTCGCGTTTCCACGGCATGCGCAAGTTCCACCTGAATAACGCCGTGCAGGACCCAACATTCCTCTCGGAATGGTTGTCGAGTTCGATTGCGCGCGAAGCCGACGTTCCAGCCACACTTGTTTCCCATGCGCGCGTCAAAGTCAACGATCGTGATCTCGGGCTCTACGTGCTCAAGGAGTCATTCGATGAAGACTTCCTGCGCCGCAATTTCCGCAACGCGAAGGGCAACTTGTACGACGGTGGGTTTTGCTCGGACATCGACAGTGATCTTGAGCGCGATGAAGGGAAGGACGTGGGCGAGAACGGAGAAACGCGCGCCGATCTTCGCGCGATCGCCGATGCATGCCGTGATCCCGACATGAAATCGCGTTGGATGCGTTTGGAGAAACTCGTCGACATCCCGGCGTTTCTTCGCTTCGTGGCGCTCGAAGCCATGCTCGCGCATTGGGACGGCTATTCATACAACAGCAACAACTATCGCCTTTATTTCGAGCCTGAAAAGCGCGCCCGGTTCATCCCGCACGGCATGGATCAGTGCTTTCAAGATCCCGGTATGAGCGTGCTCGACATGCCACGAGCGCTCGTCGCCGCGAGTGTCATGAAGAATCCAGAGTGGCGCGCGGAGTATCGAAAGATCGTCACACGGCTGCTCCCGGAGTTCGATCCCGCGCGACTCGCAAAGCGTCTCGAGCCCGTACAAAAGCGCGTGCAAGAAGCACTCCGCAGTTTTTCGCCCGAACTAGCTGACACGCAAGCCGCCGAAGCACGCGCACTCTTCGAGCGACTCGCCGCACGCGCGCAGAGCCTCGCTGAACAACGCAGTGCACCCGAGCCGAAACCGCTGGTCTTCAAACCCGGCGCAGCGGTGACGATTCGGGGCTTCCACGGCATGAGCGAGGTCGAAGACGCGAATGTCGAAGAAGTTGAGGAGAACGGCGCAGCGTGGTATCGCGTGACTGCCGGACCAAGTGGCCGATGTGTCGCAGGATTTCGCCGCGGCGTACTACTTGAGCGAGGCCGATACCAACTTGAAGCCGTGGTTCGCACCGATGGCGTTGTGGCGCTAGACCCTGCAGCGGACGAAGACGCACCGGGAACGGCTGCGGGACTTCGTACATCCGGTACCCCTCGCGGCGAGGGTGCCTCGGGTGGTGGCGAGCGTGTGATGCGCTTCGAGTTTGAGGTCGAAGAATCCACGGCCGATATTGAGCTCGTGCTCGAACTTCGCGCGAAGCGCGGCACCGCGATGTGGCGGATGAATTCGATCACCCTGACCAAAGTACGCGAACGGAAATCACGAGAGCATTGAGGAGTGCTGTGCGAACCACCGAGATGCCGGAATGCGTGAGTCGCCTCGCAAACAGCAGACGGCACACAGAAATTCGCGCGATTCAGCCAAGACTCTTGTAGACCTCGCGTACAAGTTCTTCGCGAACCTTCGGGAACTTCCGCGCTTCCATCACCTTCGCATCGCAGAGGAATCGATACCAATGTGCGTGCAGGAAGTGATAGATGCGCCCTTCCTCGCCGTCGAGAAAGCCGAGTTGCAGGTAGTAGCGCCAGAGAAAATACAAGCGCGATCGCCACGCGGAAGGAACGCGTGCATACACCTTGGTCTTGAACCAACGGATGCGCTCTGCGTGCGAGCCGAAGAGTCGCGGCTCCACAAGTCCAGGCATTCGAGATGCTGCTTCGCGTTCGAGTAAATCGAATGCTTCGCGATCGGAATACCAGTTGTGCTTCGCAATCCACCAACGAAGCGGCTTCGTATTGTCGTCTTTGATGTCGCCGTCGGCGCGCACAACGCGGCCGCGCACCACCATGTGTTCGTCCATCAACGCGAGTTCACAGGTCACGCGTCCCGAGCGGAAAATGCGTACGTGATGTCGCGGATACATCCCACCGTGGCGAATCCAGCGTCCGAGGAAATACATCCGACGACAGACTTCAATGCCATCGACGTCGGAAGCGACTGCACTGAGATGCGCTGCAATCCATGAAGCGAGCTCAGGCAACACCTCTTCATCGGCATCAAGTCGAAACGTCCATGTCGTGTCGATACCGGTCGAGGCAAGACCCCAATTGAGTTGCTCCGCGTAGTTTCGCCACGGATGCTCGTAGACATCCGCACCCGCTGCGCGCGCGATCTCGATCGTGCGGTCGGTGCTGCCCGAATCCACAACCACCACGCGCTTCGCGAATGCACGAACGCTTGCGAGCGCCTTTGGGAGG
Organism: Phycisphaeraceae bacterium; assembly: GCA_040380385.1. GTDB lineage: Bacteria > Planctomycetota > Phycisphaerae > Phycisphaerales > SM1A02 > QWPT01. The sequence continues at coordinate 2,903 of JBEIJG010000435.1, forward strand.
TTGTCCTCCTCGTTCTTCGTGAGAATGAGAATGGTGATGTCGGCTGGCATCGCGTTCGGGTGGCCTCTCGGCCTGTGTCTATCGGCTTGAGGCCATGGGAACGTTCGG
>JBEIJG010000436.1:0-2999 GCA_040380385.1 Phycisphaeraceae bacterium
ATGAACTTGAACGGGATCGACGCGACAACCGAGATGCAACTCTCGAAGCTCGATGAGTGGGGCGGTCCGTCGACCTATCCGCACTACGCCGTCGGTTGGGCGCATGCAGGCAACACGCCGTTCCAGTGGACAAAGCAGGTTGCATCACATCTCGGTGGTACGCGCAATGCGATGGTGCTGTGTTGGCCCGCACGCATTTCACCTGATGCACGCGTGCGCTCGCAGTTTCACCATGTGACCGATGTCGCGCCAACGGTGCTTGAGGCCGCGGGAATTCCCGAGCCAAAGTGGGTGGACGGTGTCGAGCAGCGACCGATGGATGGTGTGTCGATGCTCTATGCAGCGGCCGATCCAGTTGCGAAAGATCGGCACGCGACGCAGTATTTCGAGATGTTTGGAAATCGCGCGATCTATCACGACGGATGGACCGCAGTCGCGCGGCACTCGATTCCGTGGGTGATGACGAAGGACTTGCCTCCCGTCAACGAAGATCGTTGGGAGTTGTACAACCTCGACGAAGATTTCAGCCAATCGAATGATCTTGCGGCGACCGAGCCGGCGCGGTTGCGAGAATTGCAGGCGATCTTTGAGCGCGAAGCGGTGCGCAACCACGTGTTTCCCCTCGACGATCGGCGTCTCGAACGATTGAACGCCGAAGTCGCGGGACGACCTGATCTCGTAGGTTCGCGCACGTCCGTCACGCTTTTCGCGGGCATGACTGGGATTGGTGAGAACGCCTTCTTAGATTTGCGTGCGAAGTCGCACACGATTCAGGCAGATATTGAAGTTCCTGCGAATGGCGGCGGCGGAGTGTTGATTGCGCAGGCTGGGCGCTTTGGAGGCTGGTCGCTCTACATGAAGGATGGCAGGCTCTGCCACATCCATAACTTTGCAGGTCTTGAGAGATACACCACGCGATCTCAGAACGTGATTGCGCCAGGAAAGCACACGGTGCGATACGAGTTTGTGCGCGATGATCGCATCGGTCCGACGGGCGGAACGAGTCGGCTCTTCGTCGATGGAACGCTTGTCGCAGAAGCGCACGTCGATCGCACGATGCCATACGCCTACTCGACCGACGAAGGACTTGATGTCGGTTGTGATCGCGGAACGCCTGTTTCGAATGAGTACCTCAAACTCGACAACGCGTTCAATGGGCGCATCGTGCAGGTGGTCGTGTCGCGCACCGACGCGGACGGCGAAGGCGTGGCTGGTGTTGGCGATGACACGCAGCGGGGGCCTTGAGCGGTGCGTGGCTCTCGGATCGCATATCTGCATGCATGTGGTGTGATGGTGGGCGCGGTGGCGTCATCGAGTCATGCCATTCTGTTGAGCGGAGAGAACGCGGTTGTCGTGCGCGATGAGAATGGTGCGCAAGACGCGCAAGATGCATACGTCGCGCCGGAAGCGAAGGACCAGCAAACAGAGCAAGTCTCGCAAGAGGCGCGCGTTGCTTCGCAAGAAGCGGCGGTTGCGCACGAGAGTGATGCGCAAGTGGACCCCCTCAAGGTCGACTCACTGAAGGTCGATCCTCTGAACGTCGATCCCCTGCAGGAAACAGAACTCGACGCGTGGCGCGCGGAATTGATGTTGCTTTGTTGGCTTCCTGGCCTTGAGGGCACGGTCGGCGTGCGTGGTCAAACGGCAACAGCAAGTGCGTCCTTCGCGGACATCATCGACTCGTCTGATTCGCTGTTTGGCATTGCTGGCCGCCTCGAGATTGGTCGCGGGCGATGGGGTGCCTTTGTCGAGGGCCTTTACAACCGTGTGACTGATGAGCATGCGTCGGGGCCGCTCGGGCAGGCGGATATCGACATCACGTTTCAAGAAACGTTTGTCGATTGCGGCTTGATGTATCGCCTTCTCGGTCCGACAAGCAAGGCCGAGTTTTCCGAGCCGACGGAGACCGTGTTGGATCTCTACGCCGGCGCACGCGTGACTTCACTTAGCGTTGAACTCGATCCAGCGATACTCAGTAGCGTTTCGGGAGATCGCTCCTGGGCCGATCCCATCATCGGCGCGCGCGTCGGTGTACCGCTTCGCGAGCTTGTGGACCTTCCGTTTCGACTCGTCGCGAGCGGCGACGTCGGTGGATTCGGCATCGCATCCGATTTCACGTGGTCGGCGACGGCCTACATCGCCTTCGACTTCCGTTTGTTTGGAACCCCTGCGTCGGTGCTCGTCGGATATCGCGCCGTCGGTTGGGACTACACAACTGGCGAAGACAGCAACGAGTTCACGTGGGATGTCATCCAGCACGGCCCATTGTTCGGTTTTTCGCTGCGATTTTGAACGGCGAAGCGTTCTCCGCGGCGTTCCGAAGGCGCGCGTTGCGTCAGCGAACATTCTGTACGCTTGCATGCAACGTGCCGGCGAAGAAGCGCCCCAATCAAAAACCACCCACGAGCGCTGAACGCGTCAAAGATGTTTGCGTGCTCATTCGCCGGGCGCGCTCGCTGTGGGACGCGCATCGCAACGCCGCCTGCCGGGCCGAGCGCGCGAAGGCGATCGCGCTGTACGAGGCCCTCACGCCCGACGAGCGCGAGCGCGTGCCTGACGTCCTGCGCGTCTGGCTCCGCTATCGCAGCGAGAAGTACTTCGGCGACCATACGACGCCTCCCGGTGGCGCGCCGCGCGCACGCTAGACGACACGGATCCACCATGCCGCATCTCCACGAACTCATCGATTTCACCGTCGCGCTCTTCATCGTGCATGAGGGGAAGGTGCTCGTGATACATCACAAGAAGCTCGACAAGTGGCTTCCGATCGGCGGGCACATCGAGCTCGACGAGGATCCCGAGCAGGCGGCGCTGCGTGAGGCGCGCGAGGAGAGCGGTCTCGAGATCGAGCTCGTGGGCGAGCGACCGCCGACGACAGGGCCGGGCACGCGCGCGCTGATCGCGCCGAGATTCCTCGACATCCACCGGATCAGCGACACGCACGAGCACATCGGCATGATCTACTTCGCGCGCGTCAAGCGCGGCACGACCACGCTCGC